>CANKVQ010000012.1 GCA_947486885.1 bacterium | reverse complement strand
GCTGGCAACTTAGCCCATAAATTTAAAAAATTTAAATTAGCTAATATTTTAAACAATTATGCCCCCACCTAAACAGATATCTTGCTCGTAAAATACCGCAAATTGACCAGCTGCAATACCCTGATCGTGCTTAGCTAAAAGCACTTCCACGGTATTATTAAAACTACTATTATTTAAATTATTATTATTATTTATAAACTTAACTGTACAATCATGAAATTCAGCGCCATGGCGTAATTTTACTCTTAAGTTAGTTTTAGTTTCTAAATCTACTGGCGCTTGTCCTGCAATCCAATTGATATTACTAACAGTTAGTAAATTTCTAGCTTTATCTGGGTTATAATAATTACGCGATATATAAATAATATTTTGCGCCAAATCTTTAGACACGACATACCATGGACCACCACTCAAACCTAAACCCTGCCGTTGGCCAATCGTATGAAACCAATACCCCTTATGCTGACCCAGTTTTTGACCAGTTTCAAATTCGATTAAATCGCCAGCTTTTTCACCTAAATAATATTTTACAAAATCAGGAAATTTTAATTTGCCTAAAAAACAGATCCCCTGAGAATCTTTGCGATCTTGATTCGCTAAATTAAATTCTTGCGCTAATACTCGCACTTGCGATTTATTATAAGTCCCAATCGGAAAAATAATTTGCGCCAACTGCGCTTGGGTTAAATAAGCCAGAAAATAAGTTTGGTCTTTAACTAAATCTGGTGCAATTTTTAAATAAACTTGTTTGTTCGAATCTAAGCTTTCGAGAATATTAGCGTAGTGTCCACTAGCGATTTTATCAAATTTGCCAGCCCAATTAGTTAAAATATAATCTAGAAATGCACCAAACTTAATTTGACTATTACACATAATATCTGGATTTGGAGTTCGTCCAGCTTGAATCTCAGTCATTGTATATTTAACTACCAAATCTTGATAAGCCTGCTGAAATGGCACAATCTCTAAGGGCACTTGTAACTGATCACACACTTGACGGACATAGCACAAATCTTCTTCCCAAGGACATTCACCCAAAAAGTTTAATTCATCAGCCAACCAGATTTTAAGATAAAAAGCCGTGACTTGATGCCCCTGCATTTGGAGTAATTTAAGCGCTACCGCACTGTCAACACCACCAGAAACTAAGACTGCTATATTCATAATTTATTTATCTTTTTAAGTTTATACTAATTTTATGCTATGCTAACTTTTATATCGATTTTACCAGGGTTTACACATAAAGGCTAAAGCTTAGTCATGCATATCTTAGAACAGATCCAAAACTCGTTTGCCAATTTTATTAAAACCAAGTTTAATTTGCCTCATGACACACAGCTACCAATTAATTTAGAGCTGAATATCGATCGTCCAAGGGCTCAATTTGGGGATCTAAATTCTAATATCGCCATGCTTCTAGCTAAGCAGTTAAAACAAAACCCCCAGGCGATTGCACAGCTAATTATAATTGAATATCAAGCACCAAACGAAATCGAAAAAATTGAGTTTGTCGCCCCTGGTTTTATTAATATTACGCTCAAGAAAAGCGTTTTTGTCAAACTTTTAAACGAAATCAATCAACAAAAAGCTAGTTTTTTTAAGCCTAGTAATTTAAAATCGCGAAAATATTTGATCGAATTTGTCAGTGCTAATCCCACGGGCCCCATGCACTTAGGTCATGGCCGCGGTGCGATTATTGGTGATGTGCTAGGTAATGTGCTGAAATTTAATGGACACTTAGTAACTAAAGAATTTTATATTAACGACGCCGGCAACCAAATTAATAAACTGGGCTTATCGCTTAAGATCCGGTGCCAGCAAGCTTTGGGTATTAATATCGAGTTACCAGAAGCAGCTTATCATGGTGAATATTTACGTGAACTAGCGCACGGCTGTATTGCAGATTATGGCCCTACTATATTAGAAAAGCCGGACAGTTTTTTTGCTCATTATGGCAAAGAAAAACTTTTAGACGCGATCAAGCATACGCTACTCGATTACGGTGTAAAATTCGACATTTGGTTCTCGGAAAAAAGTTTACATGAATCTCAAGCTATTACCCAAGCTTTAGCTCAATTAAAATTAAATAATTACACTTATGAAAAAGATCAGGCAACTTGGTTTAAATCGACTGAATTCGGCGATGATAAAGACCGCGTAGTCTGTAAATCAGACGGTGAATTAACTTACGTGGCTGCTGATATTGCTTATCTAAAAAACAAAGTTGATCGAGGCGCTGAGCACTTAGTCATGATTTTAGGCCAAGATCACCACAGTTATGCCACTAGATTGCAGGGGCTCAAGCAAGCTCTGGGATTAACTAATCTCCCGCTAGATATTATTATTTACCAGCTCGTTAGCATGCAAGCAAGTGGCGAAGCTGTACGCATGTCCAAACGAGCGGGCAATATCGTAACACTTTTAGGCGTAATTGAAACTGTCGGCAAAGACGTTGCACGTTTTTTTTACTTAAATCGTAAAGCCGACTCACAATTAGAGTTTAATTTAGATTTGGCACTCACAAAAACCGAAGAAAACCCGGTTTATTATATTCAGTATGCTTTAGTGCGAATCAGATCTATTTTACGCAAAGCCCAAACTTTAACCCCAGAAATTAAATTTGATTTAACCAACACTGAGTCTATTACGGAATATATTTCTGAGCCTGAATATTTAGTTTTAAAAAAAATTATAGCGCTTAAAGATATCTTGGCTGCGATAGAAAGCACCCAGCATACCCACTTACTAGCTTATTATAGCTTAGAACTAGCTAAACTATTTCATGCTTATTATGGTCAACATAAAGTACTAGACCCCGAACAACCAGAACTAAGCAGCGCGCGCTTATTGGTACTAGAACAGCTCGAAAACACCCTAGAACTAACTTTAAAATTAATGGGCCTAGATACGCCAGAAAGCATGTAAATTATTCGCAAGATTCACAGCCCGGTGATTTTATGGCAAAATAGAACTTATTAAATTTTTATATTTTAAATACCCCAAATTTTTGGCACAAATAGGAACACAATGGCAAAAATCGATCTAAAATTAGTTCAAGAATTACGTACTCGTACCGGTTTAGGTATGCTCGACTGTCGTAAAGCACTCGAAGAAGCTAATGGCAACATGGAAGAAGCAGTAGAACTATTACGGAAACGTGGCGCCGCTGTTGCCGCTAAACGCGTCGGCAAAGACACCCAAGAGGGCCTAGTACATGCTTATATTCACCCGGGCAGCCAAGTTGGCGTACTAGTCGAAATTAACTGCGAAACTGACTTTGTTGCTCGCACTGAAGAATTACGCAATTTTGCTCAAGATCTTTGCTTACAAATTACCGCTTTTAAACCACTATATTTAAAGCCTGAAGATGTTAGTCCAGAATTTATTGCCCATGAAACCGAAGTTTTCAGAGCCCAATTAGCTGACTCCAAGAAACCAGAAAAAATTATCGCTAGTATAATTAACGGTAAATTAGAAAAATTATTTAGTGAAATTTGCTTAGTTAAACAAGCTTATTTACGTGACGATCAAAAAACTATCGAAGATTGCGTACAAGATTTAATGGCTAGAACTGGTGAAAACATTACGATTAGGCGTTTTGCTAGATACCAAGTCGGAGCTTAAGTACTTACATGACGAGCGCAAGTAATTCTAAACGCTTAATTTTACTAAAACTCACTGGTGAGATATTTGCTGAACAACCAAATCAAGCTGTTGAGCTAGTAACTCAAATTAAGTATTTAAATGCTACTCATCAATTCGCCATTGTCATTGGCGGGGGTAATTTTTGGCGCGGCAATCAACAGGGACAACAATTTCAAATTAGAGCTGCTATTGCCCACCAAGTAGGGTTACTTGCAACCGTTATGAACGCACTAATTTTACAAGAAGTTTTCTGGAAACATGATTTACCAACTACGGTATTATCAGCCGTTGATTGTCCCCGCATCGCAGCTCCAGTCTCGAACAACAATATTCGCACAGCACTCAGTCAACATCACTGTTTAATTTTCGCTGGCGGCACAGGCGAACCCTTTTTTTCAACAGACACCGCTGCGGTTGTGCGCGCTTTACAAATTAATGCACATGAGATCTGGAAAGCTACTAACGTTGCTGGCATTTATACCGCCGATCCTAGGCAAAATTCGCAAGCTAAATTACTTAAACGAGTTAGTTATCAAGAAGCAATCACCCAAAATTTACAAATTATGGATCAAACTGCTTTTATGCTAGCCAATGAACATAAGTTGCCAATTCGTATATTTGATTTATTTGCCCCAGAAGCATTAATTCAAGCTGCTCAAAATAGTGATTTTGGTAGTTTATTATTTTAAAATTAAATCCGAAAGAATTATTTTATGATCGAAATTACGCCGAATACTACAATTAAAGACCTAGAAGCTTTAATCAATCGTGAAATGACCGCACCTGTTGAGCACTATCGTCACGAGTTAACTAAACTTAGAACCAATCGTGCTAACACTAACATGATCGAAGATATTAAAGTCGACTGTTATGGTTCAGAAATGCCGCTTAAAAGCTTAGCTGTTTTAACTGCACCGGATGCTCGCTTACTAGTAATTCAGCCTTGGGACAAAGGCACCTTCAAAGATATCGAGCGCGCGCTTTTAGAATCTGATTTGGGCGTTACGCCGGCTACAGATGGTGAATTAATTCGCATACAGTTACCTCAAATTAGTACTGCTCGACGCGAAGAGTTAGTTAAGTTATTGCATAAAAAAGTAGAAGAATGTCGTGTTGGAATTCGCAATATTCGTAAAGATATTCAAAATGCGATTCGTGCAGCTGAAAAAGTACATAAACTATCTGAAGATGTAATTAAACGCTTTTTAGATATTTTACAGAAATCAACTGATAGTTTAATCGAAAAAATTGAAACTGAAGCTAAACAGAGAGAGCAATCAATTAATCGAGAATAATTTTTAAAATAGTTGCAGCTTTTGTGAATTTGTAGTTTATTTTATTGGATAATTTGATATAGTATTCAAATGTTCTAGTACACTAGAAACACACAGCGAGCCGCTAGCTCAATTGGTAGAGCAACAGACTCTTAATCTGTGGGTTCTTGGTTCGAGTCCAAGGCGGCTCACCAATAAACTGAGAATACTATATAATCTGCAAGAATGGCGAAACTGGTAGACGCGCTGGACTTAGGATCCAGTCCCCGAGAGGGGGTGGGGGTTCGATTCCCTCTTCTTGCACCAAATAGTAACTCAAAAAGGAGCCGCTGTGGTTGTAACAGAGAGTAGTAGCACTAATTTCTCTATCGATATTTCTCCACTTCAAGATGCTGTTAGAAAAGTCAATATTATTGTTCCTGCAGCCGTAGTTTATCAACTTTATAAACATTTTGCTTTAACACAACAGCATACTATTTCCGCTTATGGCTTTCATAAACGCATATTACCATTTGAATACATAGACCAAAATTATCGCACTACAATTTTAAAACATATTCGTGAATTTTTATTACGTTACTGCGTAAATAGCTTTTTAGAGCAGCGCTTACGTGAATTGAAAATCGTAGTTGCTGCACGACCTAGACTAACTAATATAAACATCGATGAAGATCTAAATATGTTTTTCGAGTTTGATATTATTAGCACTGCTAAAATACCAGATCTGCAAGATTGGCGTTATTTACTATTTAGACCATCTAAGCGTAAAAATTATAAAGATATTGATAAACAAGCGACATTATTTATTAATGCTGAGCATAAAAACGAATTGCTTTACAGGGCTCAAAATGGCACTAATGTCATCGTGCAACCAGATGATTGGGTCTGCTTTACTATTACGCTAGTCGATTTACAGCAACAAGCCGTCATTGATCACAAAGAACAGTTATGGTTTAAAATTAGTAACGAAGAAGATGCACTACCATATCGCGAAGTTTTTTTAACCAAAAAAATTGGCTCTAAATTTAATTCTAATGCCAATTGCTTGCAAGACTTTTTCAATAAAAATATTGATACACTCTACGATTTTGAAATCGAAATTATCGATATTATACCCAATAATTATTTTTCGTTAGATGCCTTTCAACGCCATTTTAAATTAAAAACGAAGAAAAAAACTCATCAAAAACTGATCGAAGTTTTTTCATCAAAAAACGATTTGTCTTTGCACCGCAATATTGTTGAAGAACTATTCGAACTGTGCTTCAATCATCATAAGGTCTCAGCGCCTATGGCGGCTGTCACCGAGCAAGAAACTGTGATCTTAAATAGTTTAGTAAAAAGTGCCGATTATCCAGTTTATCGTATGCAAACTGGCTTTGAGGCCCAAATCGAAAATTTGGCACACAAGCAAGTTCGCGAGACGGTTTTAATTGATTCATTGGCCTATTTAGAAGATATCCAAGTTGGCCATGATGACGTACGTAATTATCTTAATTTATCCCAACGTCCTAGAACTAAAGAGTTTATTTATTTTAAGCATCCAGCCATTATCGCTAACGTACATGAATATCCCACTTCAGATTTGGAAATTAAGCAACACTGTTTACGGGAAAAAACTTTAAATTATGTGATTAATTATTTATCAGAAAGATAAAATTTTCCGTAACATCCCTCGATTACACTCGAGACGAGTGGTGTAGACACTGTGTTTATAAATTTAAATACATAAATCTTGGAAGGTAGCTACATGTCGTTGCAAGTTTACAAATTAATTATTATTGGCGCCGCTCCCGCTGGTTTAACTGCTGCCATCTATGCTGCCCGTGCACGTTTAGCACCGTTGGTTATCTCTGGACCTAAGCCTGGTGGCCAACTCATGGGTACGACCGCTATCGAAAACTGGCCGGGAAATATTAGTATTTTAGGCCCAGAACTTATGCTAAACATGCGTCAACATGCCGCACACTTTGGCACCCAATTTTTAGACGAAACCATTACTAAAGTTGATTTTTCACAACGCCCGTTTACCCTCTGGACTAATCATAATACTATTCTAAAAACAAACAGTGTAATTATTGCCACTGGCGCTAATTCTCGCGAATTAAATTGTCCTGGTGAACAAGAGTATTGGGGCAAGGGCGTCACTACTTGTGCCATTTGTGATGGCGCTTTTTATGTTAACGTACCAGTAGTGATTATTGGTGGTGGCGATACTAGCATGGAAAGTGCCCTGTTTATGCTTAAATTTACTGACCAGATTACTATTGTACAGAACTTGGCCCAGCTAACTGCTAGTAAAATTATGCAAGAACGAGTTTTAAGTAACCCTAAAATTAAAATTATTTATAATAACTTAGTAACTAAAATTGTGGGTGATCAACAACATGTAACTAGCATAGAAATTCAAAATCAAAATACCAAAGTTACCCAAATTTTAGATACTCGCGCTGTTTTCACAGCAATTGGCTTTTTACCTAATACCAAAATTTTCGCTGACCAGCTTAAGCTAGACCAATGGGGCTATATTAGCGCAACCGAAGAAGTTAAAACTAATATTCCAGGTATTTTCGCAGCTGGCGATGTAGTCGACTTTAAATACCGCCAAGCGATCACTGCCGCTGGCTCTGGCTGCATGGCCGCCCTTGAGTCCGAACGCTATTTAAGTGCTTTAGAGTAGTAAAAGTTGCTAAAAATCGAGCTTTGTCTAAAATAAGAGAATATTCTTAAAACTATTTCATGCCCATATTTAACAGGCAAATATCTATAGGTTAGATCCATATGTCAATTACATTTATTTTAAAGCGTAAAAAAAGAAATCGTAAACATGGCTTTAGACACCGTATGGCTACTAAAGATGGTCGTAAGATCGTTAATCGTCGTCGTGCTTCTGGCCGTAAACGTTTAGTTGTTCGCGCCCGCATGGGTCGCTAAACAGGTTATCCCTGTGACTAAGGCTGGTTTTAAGCCCAATGAAGTCCGCAATCTCATGCAGACTACTCGTAAAAGATATCGCCGTTCGGGGCTAGAAGCTATTCTGGCCCCGCAGGCTTTTCTAGAGCCCCGGATTTTAGTTATTATCGCTGCTAGAACTATTAGTTCAGCTGTAGTTAGAAACAGAGTACGGCGTCGTCTTAAAGCTCTTTTTCAAGCTTTGGGATTTAAACAGCAAAAACAAGACTTAATTATTTTAGTTAAAGATTCAGCTGTAGCTAAACTTAGTTACGACGACTTAAAGAGTTTTATGTCGCAGGTATTTAGAGAGATAGCTAAACAGAACCCGCATGATAATTAAATTAGTTAATCTAAAAAATAAATTACTCTATTGGCTTAAAATAATTTTAATTAATTTGATTTTATATTTAAGACCGCTATTTGGCATGCGCTGCTGTCGTTATACAATTACTTGCACCCAATACGCTGAATACCAACTATATAACCAACCATTTTGGCTAGCCCTGCGAAATATTTTAAAACGCGTGCTAAGCTGCCAACCATTATCTAGCCTAAAATAAGCCTAGCTCTTAATTATACCCCCAAATCCCCTGACTATTCCGCTGTCATAGCTGTCTGAATTTTAGCAATCACCGCTTGATTATCAGCTTTTTGGGCAATCTCTAAAGCAGTTTGTCCGGCACTATTTTTTAATTTAAAATTAGCACCATGACTAATTAAAAGCTGTGCAATTTGCCCGGCATTTTTACGATGAGAATCAGCTGCCAACATTAAAGCTGTCATGCCGAGCATGTCTTGATCGTCTATATTAGCACCAGCGTTTAAGAGTATTTTTACGATTTGATCAGCCTGGTCACCGCCGGCTATAATTGCTTGCTGTAATATAGGAATAAAAGTATGATCATTGTCATTCACATTAATTTTATAATCAGCTAAGATTTCGGCTAACAATGCTGGATCACCCTGATTAATTACATCCAATAATAAATCATTAGCATGGTCTCGATCCAAAACTTGCATATGATTAATAGGCTCAATTGGCGCTACTTCATACTCAAATTTTCTTCTGGGTGCAGTAGTCCCAAAAATTACCAAAATCATCCAAAAAAAATTAAAACGCTTCATAAGAGCTCCTAGGTTCAACTCAGAATTAAGTTTAGCCAATTAAAAGCCTATAAAGCAATATTTAAAAAAAAGCTAAACCATAATCTTAGGCAGCTGTAGCATCACGTGCAACAATTGCTGCTTGCGAGTCTTGTAAAAATTTTAAAACATTTAAGCTATTACGTAAAACAGTTACCGGAGCTACACCTATCAAGCTGACAGTTAATTCAGCAGCTAAATCTGGTAAAACGGCGATACTATTTAACAGACTAACTAGCTTGCACTCTTCCGGAACAATTAATAAACCAAGTGTATAATTAATTCCCAGTTCAACTATTTCAACTTGTAGCTCCTCAGACTGACCTTCTAAAACTACAAAAAATAATCGTTCTAGTATTGTTTGCGCATAGGCAATTACAAATTCTAGTTGTGCTAAATTCAGGTTTGCCGTAGCAATTATAAGTTGCACTGCCGCTAAATCAGCATTTTCAAGCGCCAATCTTAATGGTCCAGACATAACCATACCAGCGCTAACACCAGTACCAGTCGCAGCAATCATCTCATGCTCATATGTCATAGCGTGCACTGGTATAAACTGTGCAGTACAAACTACACTAATTAAATTTATTAATAGTTTTTTAAATTCCATTTTGTTAGCCTCCACTAATTATTAGTTCTTAATTTTCAATTATTTTACTCTGGTGAACCATCTGCTCTGCCAACTCTTGGCGGCGTACTAGTTGTAACAGGCGCACTAGCTGCTCTAGATTCATCTCTAGCTAAAAATTCCAATATCGAAATTGTACTGTGCCTAGGACTATCAGTCGAAGAAATTGGACTCTCGGCAACTCTAAGCGATCTCAGTGAAAGCTCTAGCGTACCTACAGGCACTAAAGCTTCTGGAATTGCAAGCTCTTCTGAATCCTCACAACCATCATGCGCAATTTTAAATAGTTCTCGTAAATCAGGATCGATCACAGCACCCTTTAATGGTCTATAGTAAAAACCTGAAATTTCTGTTTTTAGAATATTAAAAATTTTTAAACGAATTGATTCTGGTTCTGATATTGATTCTGATCCTGATCCTGGCTCTAAAATAGATTTTCTATCCTTGTCCGCAATAGATTTTCTAACCTTATCCGTAGCTGTTTCAAATCGCTCTAAATCTTTATCACTGAGCTCGGGAAGATCTACTATATTATTTTGCACCCCACGCAAATCATTGCTCACAACTGCCACATATAAGGCATCTTTTTTAGACAAGACTTTGGTAAATCCGCGCACCTTTAAAGCTTCGCCCGACTTTGGGACAGATGCCATAGTATAGATTTGCGAACTCGTTAAACCAATTAATATTAAGCATAGATTTTTTAATGACATATTC
>CANKVQ010000011.1 GCA_947486885.1 bacterium | reverse complement strand
CGTCCTTCGATACATTCTGCTATGCTCTATGAGCTGCGCAGAATACTCCCAGCCGTCGCTTTCAGCTATGGCGGGCACAGCAGGATGCCTAGATGGTGGGGTATCTTAAGTTGGATAAATTCGGACATTTTGTTTTGCGAATGCTATAGATAACATTTCGGATCATTTACAGGAGCCATTGTAAAATAGTTGTAAAGGTAAAAGATTGTTTGTAGTTATAAAAATTAAAATTTAGGAGGTTATGAGTATGAAAAAGTTATTAGCGAGTATTTTATTGTGTGTGTGTGTGTGTTATAGGTTCAGTTGAAAGTGGTTTGCAGACTAAGGAAACAAATAAAAAAAGCACGTTTAAAGTTACAGATAAATTAAATAAAAAACCATGTGTTCCTCAAGGAAATCCATGCAATGAAGACACGAAATGTTGTCGCCCTAATGTTGCTCCAGACAGTCCGTATTATGGATGTTGCTCAAATGCCTTACCACAAATATGTATATCATACAACGAAGAAGATCATTCTTCTGCTGCGCGATGTGATCTGTAAGGCCATATTTTATAGTATTAACTGGCTAATATAACAAAAAATTACGATACCAAGTATATCCATTAAAGTTGCTAAGAACGGTCCGGCTGAGAAAGCCGGATCAATTCTTAGACGCTTCAGCAGAACTGGTATGCAACTGCCAAGTGCGACTGAGATCATGACGATAATCGCCAATGTTACGCTGACAGCTAAGCTTTTGAATAAACTAGCATTGGGACTAAATTGCATGCGAATAAAGCCAGTTACGCCCAATGTCGAGGCAATCGCCAAAGCCATTAAAAGTTCTCTTTTTAAAAATCTTTGAAAATTAGCGGAGGTAATTTCACCGCCGGCTAAACCCTGAATCGCTAAAGCTGAAGACTGACTACTAGTGTTACCACCAGCTGAAGTGAGCATGGGAATAAACGCAATTAAGCCAATAATGGTTGCTTCAAAGGTTTGTAAAATAATACTAGAAAAAGATTCGATTAATAACAGTGCGATTAAGATATAGCTGCGTTCGTAAAAGAGCTTTAAAAATGGGGTTTCAAAATAAGTCTGCTTGATGGGTGTCATGGCAGACATTTTATAAATGTCTTCTGAAGATTCAGCTTCGATAATATCGATCAAAGTCTCTGCGGGAATCACCCCTAAAAGTACGTTGTCATCGCTAACTACTGGTGCAGAAGTTAGTTGATAGTGGTTCATCTTTTGCGCGGCAACTTCTTGATCTTCACCAACATTAATCACTAAATCGTCTTTTTGCATAAAAGCGTTCACAATGGCCTGTGGTTTTTGAATTAGCAAGTCTTCTAAGTGAATATGGCCTAGTAATTTATGATTAGCGCCGGTGACATAAATATTTTTGTGCAGCTCAATATTAGGTTGTAAGCGTTGTAATAGCTGGATACAATTAGCCACTGTAAATTCTGGCGAAAAAGTGATTACATCAATATCCATGATCCCACCAGCAGATTCTGGCTTAAATTTCATGAGCGACAAGACTCGTTCACGCTCTTTTTTTTGCAATAAACCAAAAAGATGTTTTAAGTCTTTATCTGACATGATATCAAATAAATCAATCAGCTCGTCAGTAGGCATAGATTTTAGAAGATTAGCTTTGGCCTGATCGTCTAAAAAAGAGAGCGCATAAGCTTGTAGTGGCTCACTTAAAAACTTAAAAATTTTAATTTGCGTGTCTTGAGGAAAGCTAATAAAAAGTGCTTGAAAATCTTCCCGTTCGATTTCAGATAAAAATTGGGCAACGTCGGCCGGGTGTAAATTTAATAATTTTTCCCATAATTCGCGATCTAGATCGCTCTCTTGATTAATAATTGCTTGAATGTTTTGCTTGATTCGTTCAAAAATCTGGCTATCTTGCATGCCATTTCTCCCGAAATCTAAATTGTTTTAAGATAATTTTTAAGATGGTACTTACCAAAACATAGCGGATCTAATGAATTTGTCTAATTAAGCTCTTTTGGTTAAATATTTAAGTTTGTGTTAAATTAAACTTATCAACAAATTCAATCAGGGTCTAAACGGTACTAAATTAGGGAATTTATGGGACCAGAGTTATTAGCAGATAAAGTAATTGCACCAGAGGCAGAATTTGAATTTACGATTACTATAGAAAATGTGGGGATTAGATTAGATAATTTTATTACTAGTCAGTTTCCAGCTTATTCTCGTTCTTTTTTTAAAAACTTAATTACTGATAAATTAGTTACTATTAATCAAAAAATTGTTGAACGGCCTGGAATTACTCTAAAATTAGGTGATCAAGTACTAGTTAAGTTCCCACCGGCTCAAACAAGTAAACAAGTTCTGATTGATCAGGATAGTTTAGGGGTACAGGTTTTACATACCCACCCAGATTTCTTAGTAATCTCTAAGCCTGCAGGCTTGGTGGTTCATGCACCACAACATGATTTTACGGGCGTGACTTTAGTCGACTGGATTTTAAGTAAATTTCAAGAAATCGCACATGTTGGTTATGCTGAACGGCCGGGAATAGTACACAGATTAGATTTGCAGACTTCGGGCTTAATGTTAGTAGCGCGCAACAATTTTGCGCAAGCTCTAATCAGCGATAAATTCAAAGCGCGCACCATCCATAAAACTTATCTGGCAGTAGTACGTGGTCATCCAGAATTGCAGGGTGTGGTTAATTTAGCTATTGCTCGTCATCCAGTACAACGTAATAAAATGGCCGTAGTCAAAGATTTAAGTGAAATTCGTAATCGCAATGCCCGCACGGCTAAAACTGCTTATCGGGTCTTAAAATATTTAGCAGATGATCTAGCTGTAGTCGAAGTGCAACCTGAAACTGGTCGCATGCACCAAATACGTGTGCATATGGCCTCACTAGGGCATCCAATCTTGGGAGATACTATTTACGGGTCTAGCTCGAAATTGATCGCTAGGCAAGCATTACATGCGTATGCGATTAAGTTTGAATATTGTGGGATTGATTATCAGTTTACTTGTCCATTACCAGAAGATTTGCAAGCACTAATTCCAGCTGATATTTTGAAAGCCTAAAATTGTTCGGCGAGTTAAATTATTTTTGTAGCCAAGCTGGCATAAGTTGTTTTATGCGATCTATGAAAGCATGCAGGCCAATCGCCTTTTCACAAGAGCCGTCTTTGTTTTGCTCAATTTCTGGAAATGCAATGCCGATTCCATAAAGTTTTTTTTGAATTACACCAGTAGCTTGGTCACAAGTTAAGTGTGTTAATCCATTGACCAAGATTTTGTTGGGTTCATAACCAAAAGCATAAATTATTTTGGTAGACTGGGCTAAATATAGGGATATAGTTTTAGGATCAAAAAGCACTCGTTCAATATTGGCTGGATGTGTTTGTAGCAAGACATATTGGGCCCAGTAAGCGGTAATTCCTTCTAATTCACCAGTACGTTTAAATGTTGGCTCTTTAGTATATAAATTAATAATTTTTTAAACGCCAAAATCATGCAAATATTTTACTATTAGTAGTGCAGAGTGGGCACTGCCAATTACCATGACAGTATCATTAGTAGTAACTAAAGTGCTTAATTTAGTTACATCAAGTGCTAAATCTAGTGGTATTTCAGTAATATTTTGATAATTTAGTGTTTTAGGGTGCGCGCCAACAGCTAAAATTACTTTTTGAGCTAAGATTTTAGCTTGAGCTGGCTGATTAATAGTTAAGCGCCAATTATTACTGAGCTTGTCTGGTTCTGACTCTAGAGCTTGTACTGTAGTTTGCATTGAAATTACTTGGGTACGAAGATAATTAGTAATATCGTTTAAAGCATCAACTGCAAGCTGGAGGGGATGTTCTTGTTGTTGATTGCAAGCTTTAATAGCTTGAATCGCTGGTGAATCAAAATTAGCAAAAATGGTAGATTTTTCTAAAAAGCTAGTAAAACGATATGCTTTTTGATTGCTGGGAACATTACCATAATATTTTCCTAATCGGCCGGTAGCAAATTCAGGATCGATCCACACAATATCATGATCGTTGACACCATGTTCTAAAAGTTGAGCGATACTAATAATTCCAGCTGGACCAGCACCAATTACTGCCCATTTATATAATTGTTCAGCATGTAAATTAACCCCTAGAATTAGTAATAGTAATAATCGTAAATACTTCAAGCTAGGGTCCCTTTTTAAAATAAAAATTAGTTTTTAGAATTATAATTAAGTAATTTATGCTGAGCATGTCAAATATAAATTAGTTAATTAATATTTTCCCAGCGCCCATTTAGATTTTTGTATTTTCGCATGAGTGTAATTTGTGCCAGTGGTGCCGTCAAAGCATAAGTTAACTTATGTTGTTGATCAGTTAAATAAACTGTGCCGGGTGCAATTACACCCTGTGGTGAAATAAGCGCTTGCTGGTGATCGAAAGTAACCGCTTGCGTAATTGGCATTTTAGGATCAGAAGGTGGCCCATAGGTATTAGGTGCGTAACCAAAACGGCTATAGTTAGACAACTGATTGCTATATTTACCGTAATTATAACTGTGATTAACTTGATCAAAAGTAATTATTTGGACTTGATTAGTCGCAATGGCTAATTGTCTAGTGTAATCAAAAGCGGCTTGGATTTGACTTAATTCCAGTTGAACAACACTATGCTGTAAAAACCAAAAATTAGTTAGCGTAATGGTAGCTAATAAAGCTATGATTGCTAAAAAAACTACGATTTCGATTATTGAAAAGCCAGGATTAATCAAAAGTTTCTTGGCTGGTTGCAACTGATAAGACCTCTTCAATTGAAGTTAAACCGGCTTTAATTTTAGTAATGCCATCTTGAATTAAGAGTACCATGCCTTCTTGGACGGCAGCTTGTTTGATGAGATTAGAATCAGCACGTTCAATAGTTAATTTGGCAATGGTGCCAGTCATAGGCATGATTTCAAAAATTGCTAAACGGCCACGATAGCCAGTTTCGGCACAGTCGACACACCCTTTGGGTTTGAAAAAAGTAATTTTGTGGGCCTCTGTTTCTGTAATGCCAAGTTTTTTTAGGATCGCAATTGGCGGCTGATATTGTTCTCTGCAATCATGTAGCTTACGCACTAATCTTTGCGCAATTACACAAGAAATTGTCGAAGCGATTAAAAATGGCTCGATGCCCATATCGATTAAACGTGTAATCGTAGCAGGAGCACTGTTGGTATGAATTGTACTTAAAACTAAGTGCCCAGTTAGCGAAGCTTGAGTAGCGATTTGGGCTGTTTCTTGGTCACGTGTTTCCCCAATCATGATCACATCTGGATCTTGACGCAAAACTGAACGCAAAATGCTGGCAAAAGTTAAGCCAATTTTACTATTGACTTGGACCTGAGTGATTCCCTTCATTTGATATTCAACTGGGTCTTCAACTGTAATGACGTTTACTTCTGGTCGATTAAGTTCACTTAAAATCGAGTATAAAGTAGAAGTTTTACCAGAACCAGTAGGTCCTGAAACTAGAAAAATTCCATTAGGTTGCGAAATAGCATGCTCTACAATTTCTAAATTACGCTTAGTTAAACCCAGTGTAGTTAGTGCGCCAAAGCTCTTAGTTTTATCTAGTAGACGCATTACCATTTTTTCGCCATGGGTAGTTGGTAAACTTGAAACCCGAATGTCGATCGCTTTAGCGGCAATTTTAAGGTTTATTCGCCCATCTTGGGGCAAGCGCTTTTCGGCAATATTCATGTTAGCCATGATTTTAATTCTAGAAATAATGGCATCTTGCACGCGCTTAGGTGGTGTAAATACCTGGTGCATCACACCATCAATTCTAAACCTAACTCGCACTTCTTTTTCCATTGGCTCAATATGAATATCAGAAGCTTCGCGTTTACTAGCTTGAAGTAAGATTTGATTTACTAGTTTAATAATTGGGGCTTCTTGAGCCATCGATAAGATATCTTTTTCTTCGATGTCGCCTAATTCGATTTCACCGTCATTTTCAGCTTGATCTAACTCGCTGAGCATCTCACTAGTTTCTTCTAGTGGATAAAAACGATTTAAACTATCAGCGATTATGGCAGCTGTTGCAACTGCCGGTACCGCTTTTTCGTTTAAAATTAAAATTAGATCATCGATTGGCTGGTATTTATATGGATCAGCAGCCACAACGTAAACCTGGCCATCTTTGCGAATTGGAATTAAATTATTTTCTTTTAAAAAACGAAACGACACTTTTTTTAGGAGTGTCGGAATCGCTAAGTTTTCATCGATTTTATCGATATAGTTTAAATTCAATTGTTCTGCGTAAGCTTGAGCTAATTGGACTAGAGTAACTAGATTTTGCGCTGCTAAATAATCGATTAGCGTAGTTTGAACTTTATGTGCTGCTTGCTCAGCCTGTTCAGCTTGCTCAGCGGTAATAATACCTTGCTCAATTAAAATCTCAACGATAGTTTTTAGCATGCTTAATTACACCCTTGTTTTATATTTTATTTTTTTATGGCTGCGCCTCGAACTGTTTAAGATCAACACGTGGCGTATTAAAAGCTGGTGTCTCTGGAGTTAAATCTTGGCGCTTTAATTTATACATGGCTGCTACGCGTTTAAGCATTGCTGGATGTGTAGCAAAGATTTCGGCGAAGGAGCGTAAAAAACTAGACTCTAATTGCAAGCTTAAAACTAGCTCATTAGCGTCAACTTGCTTATATAATGTTTTGCCAGCAGCTAAAATTAATGTGCCATCTAAAGCCCCTTTAGGGCTTAAGCTATAGCCAATATTATCGCAAGTATATTCGCAGGCTCTAGAATAGGCATTTCCTAAAAATGGTACCAATTTAGCTGGTAATAAAAACACTGATTTAAAAAAGCTAGTATGTTTACGCTTAATATGTCCAAGTTCATGGCCAATAATAAAAGCTACGGCATCTAGGCCTTCTTGATAAGCAATTTCTAAGACGCTTGATAAGATCACAACATAATCACGATGTGCAAATTTTAAAGCGAAAGCATTCAAGACACCACCGTTTTGTAAAACGTACACTTCTGGGAGTTGCTTGAAATTTAAAGCTTTAGCCTGTGTTTCTAGAATCTTGTAAATTTCTGGAAATTGCCTAGGGTTAACTTTGATGGCATTGCCCTTTAGGTTTCCGACAAAGATCATAGAACTTATAAAAATTAAAGCTATGA
The DNA here is from genome assembly GCA_947486885.1 of bacterium. Classification (GTDB taxonomy): domain Bacteria; phylum Babelota; class Babeliae; order Babelales; family JABDEC01; genus CANKVQ01. Next base: position 3,798 of record CANKVQ010000011.1, on the reverse strand, counting down.
TAGCAGGAATAATTTTTAGATAAATTTTAAAAACTTCGGGTATCGCTAGTGATGCGCTTAAGGTTATAATTAAAGCTCCATAAGCAAATAAACTAATTAAGACCATGCAAGCTAGATAAAAACGTTCTTTATAGTGAACTTTAAATTTCATGTTCAACCCGAGTTAAAAATTATAGGTAAGAATTATTTAAATTAAAAATTTAGTATTTAATTAATTATAGCAAGATTTAGGCTAGTTGCAAATGTAGCAAAGTCAGGGTTGTTGCACTTTCTGAGCTGTGATAATTAATGATTTCAGTGGCTTGCAATATAGCCAGCATTGGCGAGTACTTGCTACTTTCTGGTCACCAGTTAAACTTAAGCTATATTAAAAATTATATGATTCTAACCTGCAGTTAGTGGCGCGCATGAAATTAAATTCACTTAACTTAAAATTATTTAGTTTATCTAGTTTAATATTATCTGGCTTGGCCAGTTCAGGATTGCTGGTTAATGATCTAGCGGCAAAAAATACAACTAAAATTCCTGATATTATTAAGCAACCTGTAATTACTCAAGATCCTGATATTTCGGATATAATTTTAAATCAACCATTAGATCAAGCTAGTGATTTAGGTGCCGACTTAGACTTAATGGTGTCAGAATTATCTAAAACTTCTGATATAGTTACACCCTTGCCTGAAAATTTAGAAAAGCCTGCAGGTAAGCGTCATGGTCGTTATAAATCGCGTGTATCACCATTAAAAAAGCATTTGTTTTTAACTAAAAGCTTTGATGAGTTAGATTCTTCAGAGTTATCAGCACGATCTAAAGAGCATGTTGCCAGTGGTGATTTTCGCGCGGCAGCGCTTTGCATAGAACGTGAGATTGCGCTATGTAAAAATCATAATCAAATGTGTAGATTACGCTTAGCTCGAGCAGATATCTGGTTGGCAGCTGGTGAAGTTGAAAAAGCAGCCTCTGGGTATCGAGAATTTATTGCGCAATATCCTAGTCATAGTCAAACTGAGTATGCACGATATAAGTTAATTAAGATTCTATTTGCAGCAATGCCAACTTGTGATCGTGATCAAAGTGGCACGTCGGAGGCTTTACAGATTGCTAAAGACTTCTTAGCAAACGAAACTTATATTAAATATCGTGATGAAGTAACCAAGGTTTCTCAGCGTTGTTACTGCCAGTTATTTGACTCAGAAGTTAAAAAGTTTGAATTTTATGTGAATCATAGATTTTTTGTCGCTGCTAACAAGCGCTTTAAATATATTGAAAAAAACTATCCTGAATTTAAAGTTGAAATAGCTGAATTGCAAAAATGGTTAACTGCAGCTGAAACTGGTAAATCTTATGTATTGCCAGAAAATATGCGCATTAAGCGTGCTAAAAAGCACTATTATGGTGCCAAAAAACGCAAATATGGCGCTATGTTTTAATTTTTAAATTTTGGGACAAGTGTGAGGGGTACGTTTAGTTATGACCAAGATTATTTTAGGCCAAAAGGGCGAGCAATTAGTAGTCGATTATTTAATAGCTGACGGATTTTTAATTAAAGCGCGCAATTATAGATTGCGCAGTGGTGAAGTAGATATTATTGCTGAAAAAAACGACCTGCTGGTATTTGTCGAAGTTAAACTTAGACAACAGCGCTATTTTGATCTTTCTGAAGTAATTACACCTGGTAAACAGCGACGCATTATTATGGCAACTAAAGATTATATTATGCGCAATCAAATTGAAGATCGCATTTGTCGTTTTGATGTAGCTTTGGTAGAAACTAAATTGGGTATACCTGAAATAGATTATATTCCCAATGCCTTTGTGGAAGAATGGTGATAAATTTTTTAACTCGTTTGCGTACAGCGCTAATTTATGGCGCACTATTAGTTAGTAGTTTTTACTTAGGCCCAATTTATTTTTCTGGCTTAGTAGTTATTGGGTTAAGTTATATTTTAATTTGCGAATTTCCCAAAATTATCAAAAATAATAGTTTATTGTGGTTATTAGTTCCAATTTATCCGGTATTACCAGCTATTTTAATTATCTTACTAAATCAAGATTTAAACTATCGTAATTTATTAATCTATCTATTTATTTTTACTAGTGTTTTCGATACTGGTGCTTATCTAGTTGGTCGTAGATTTGGCAAACGTAAATTGTCACCATTAAGTCCTCAAAAAACTTGGGAGGGTGTGGCCGGTGGCGTCTGTTTTACATTAGTAGCGGTATTATTGAGCTTATGGCGTTCAGGATATTTAAGCTCTTTGGACCTTGAAGATTACAACTGGGAAGATTTCGGCTGGTTAGCAGGTCTTACACTAGTAATTAGCGTGCTTTGTGTAATTGGCGATTTATTCGAATCTTGGCTCAAGCGTCAAGCTAATCTAAAAGATAGCTCTAATCTATTACCCGGCCATGGGGGGCTATTAGATCGTCTAGATACGGTATTCTTCAGTACTTATTTCTTTTATATTTTCAGGATCCAGTTAGTAAAATTATTATCATAATAATTTACTTAAATCGAACGCAGTAAGTAATTAACTAAATCAAGTTGTTTAATTATTTCTTCGGTGCCATTAACCATATTTTTAACAGTTACGACATGGGCTTGCTGTTCTGATTCGCCAATTAAGATGGCAAATTTAGCGCCTAGGCGATTAGCTTTGCGCATCATACTTTTTACTGAAGTTTGTTCTAATAAAACATCAACACACAGGTTCTTTTGATTTAACTCTTGGGCTAATAATAGTGCCATAGTAGTCTGTGCTGGGGCTAATGGTAAGATTACAGTTAAAGCTGGTTTGCCAGGCAAATTTAAATTATCAGCTTGGGCTTCGAGTAGTAAAATTAAGCGTTCAATTCCAATTCCAGCGCCAACTGATGGGTAATCTTGTTTGGCGCCAATTAAACTAGCTAATTGATCGTAACGGCCGCCACCACAGAAACTATTTTGGGCGCCCAGATCAGCACTCACAAATTCGAAGACCGTTTTATTATAATAATCTAGGCCACGAACCAAAGTTGGCTTGCATACAAAAGATACAGAGAGTAAAGCTAACTGTTGCTGTAATAGTTCCCATTCGGTTTTAGATGCTGCTGATAGCGAATCAGTAATCACTGGAGCAGATTCGTAAGCAACTTGGCAAGTTAGACTTTTACAATCAAAAATTCTGAGGGGGTTTTTAACTTTGCGCACTCGACAAGTTTCACAAATTTGCGAGTTAATTTGCTCCAAAAATTCCACTAATTTAATTCTGTATTGCGCACGATCTTCCGGTGTACCTAAAAAATTTAGCTGCAAAGCATAGTTATTTAGTTTTAATTTAGCTTTAAAAAAACTATCTAGCATGCTAATAAATCGTACATCTTCTGAAATATTATTAGAATCGATAATTTCTAAACTAATTTGATGAAATTGCCTAAAGCGGCCCTTTTGTGGTCGCTCATAGCGGAACATGGGGCCATAAGTAAAAGCTTTCCAGGGTGCCGGCATACTATGATATAAGTCGTTTTCTAAATAGGCTCGCATCATAGGCGCCGTGTGTTCTGGACGTAAACAGATCGCTTCTTCATCTTTATGTTCACCATGTTGTAAAATCGTAAACATTTCTTTACTAACCACGTCAGTGTGCTCGCCAACTGCTCGCTTAAATAGCTCTGTAGGTTCTAAAATTGGCGTAGCCACTTCTTGAAAATTATATTCAGCGAGATGGGCTTTAGCTTGGGCAACAATAAAATTAAACAGTTCTAAGTTAATAAAGTCCTGTGTACCCTTAATTTTATGAATCATGGTTTAAATCTTTT
>CANKVQ010000010.1 GCA_947486885.1 bacterium | reverse complement strand
TGTTCGTAATTTATGTCATGTTGGGCGGTGCTGAACGAATTCTAAAAATATCAGATAAATTGGTGCCATTTAAAGTAGGCGTTTTTATAGTTTCTTCGTTAATTGTACTAATTTATCACTATGCCAGTCTGGGCGAAGCTTTAAGATTAATGTGGATCGGGGCCTTTACACCAGCGGCTTTAGGTGGTGCTGGCGTGGGCTTTACTGTGCAACAGGCGATGCGTAACGGAATTGCCCGTTCACTTAATGCACACGAATCTGGCTTAGGTGTAGCAGCGACACTATTTGGCTCAACTGGTAGTAAAGAGCCGATGAAAGATTCGATCATGTCGATGCTCGGGACTTTTATTAGTACTTATGTCGTCTGCTTTGTGGTAGCGCTGTGTATTGTGATGAGCGGCGTTTGGAATAATGGCTTAACTAGCGCTGCGCTTACGATCTCAGCTTTCGAAACTGTGTTTGGTACAGCAGGTGGTTGGGTAGTAACTTTTTGTGCCGCTAGTTTTGGCTTGGGTTGCTTAGTATCGTTTATTTTTATTGCGCGTGATGCTTGGTTATTCTTAACTAATGGTCGCTGGGTTGGTCTGTGTAGCTTAATTTATATTGCAATTACAGTGCTGGGCACTATGGCCAAAGTTGATATTATCTGGAATTTAAACGATATCGTAAATGGCTTAATGTTTGTGATTAACTTGTATGGTATAATTTACTTTTTACCAATGATGCGTCAGCAAGTTAGTGCTTATATTACTAAAATTAAATAACTAAAAATTAAACAGCTAAAATTTTAGCAGCAGGGTGTTAAAAATTATGTTACCTAAAATTTGGCCCGTGACTTGTCATACAGATCAGGTTGGTCCTGGATCTACATTTGTTGCTGTAGCGGGCAAGCATGAGCATGGGGTTAATTATATTTCACAGGCGCTTGAACTTGGTGCAACTACCATTGTAGTTGAGATGGGGACTGTTTTAAGCCCAGAGATTTTAGCTAAAATTTTGGAACTTAATATTGAGTTAAGCGAAGTTGGTAACTGTCGCCAAGCTTTAAGTAATCTGAGTGCTGCTGCTTGGGGATACCCAGCTAAAAAGCTAAAAATTATGGCTGTGACTGGTACTAAAGGTAAAACTACTTCGGTTTATAGCCTAAAACACCTATTAACTAGCGCGGGCTATAAAACTGCTATGCTAACTGGTGTGAATAATATTATTGATCAAGCTGTTTATGACGCGCCCCTAACCACACCGCATCCAGATTATTTACAAATGTTTTTGGCGCAGTGTGTCACCCAAAATATCGAGTATGTCGTGATGGAAGCCGCGGCACAGGCCTTTAGTTTGCATAGATTAGATGATGTGGAGTTTAGTGCTGCGATCTTTACTAACTTAGAGCAAGAGCATGCTGAATTTTATAGCGATATTGACCAGTATTTTGCAGCTAAGTGTCAAATATTTAAGCACATGAAGTTTCAGGCACCCATAATTTTTAATCTTGATAATAGCTGGTGTCTAAAAGCTTTAGAGTTAGCTAAAAGCCTAAATTTAAATTATAAAACTTTTAGTTTTGATAATTTAAATAATCCTGATTATTTAGTTGAGTTGCAGCAAGACGGTGTAGCAGGCTTAGTATTTAGTTTTGTATGTGAGAACGTATCACATCGCTCTTCCCGATTTGTAGTCCCAAGATTATGGGGTAAGTTTAATTGCTATAATTTAGCTGGCGTAATTGCTTGCTTAGATAGTTTGGGCCTAGATTTAGTTGAAATTAAGCAAAATTTGTTAACTTTGCAGCCGGCGCCAGGCCGTTCAGAGCGCTATGAATTATCTAATGGCGCTAGTGCAATTATAGACTATGCACATACACCGTCATCGTTTATAGCGCTACTATCACTTTTACGGCAACTGACTAAGCACTTAATTGTAGTATTTGGTGCGAGTGGTGATCGTGATAAACTAAAGCGACCACTAATGGGTAAAATATCAGCACAAATTGCAGATCAGATAATTATTACTACTGATAATCCCAGGACCGAAGATGCACAAGTGATCGCGCAAGCCGTTCATGCTGGTGTTTTACCAGCAGATTTAATTAAAATATTATTAGAACCAGATCGGGCTAAAGCAATTGCGCTAGCGGTTAAGATTTCACAGCCTGGTAGCATAATTGCTATATTGGGCAAAGGGCCAGATGAGTATCAAATTTTTGGTCGGGAAAAAACTTTTTTTAGTGATCGTCAAGAAGTTTTAAGATAGGTAGTTCAGCCGCAATATATACTAGTGGTTGAAGCTGCGCCAGACGCTTTAGAGCTGATCAAAAAAATTATAATGCGTTTAGAAACCGCGCCAGATGTGGACACTAACTAAATCTAGCCCTTGTTGAGCGCTCAATTCTTGACATTGGGCTGTAGCAGCTGTTTGGTTACAAGTGAAATTTTGCACGTCTTGTGCCAAGCTACTGCGATAATTACAGATTGGTCCTAAGATAACTTTTTTACCAGCTTGATCTTGGCAGCGACAAGTAAAGCAGCCAGAGCGATATTGAGTTGTGGTGACACTATGGGCGGGGCCTGGTAGGTATAATACAAAAAGTGCGATGCACATTGCAATTGCTATACTAAATACAAAGATATGTTTGTGAAAGATCATGTTTCTTTTATCCTTCGATTTTCTTTAATTCTTCTGGGCTAATAGAATTAATATCGCGACCTAAGAAATAGCCCAGCGCAATTCGAATAATAATTGTTAAGATTAAGATACCTAAAGTTTGATAAGTTTGATCTATGGTCGTACTAACTACGTCTGCTGCGACAATCAGTTCTAATCCTGAAACTATATTTTGGCCTAATCTAATTCTAATGCGATTAGTTCTGACATCACAGGAGACACGAGAGAAAAATAGATCTTTAAAATAATTAAAAGTGGCAGTTATAGCCCCCAAAATAATAATAATTACGCCAATTAACTCTAAACCCTCTCTGATTATTTCTAAAATATAAGCAATCTGTGGTACGGCCACGATCATAATCTTACTCCTAGTAATATTTAAAAGTCTTAAATTTTATACCCAGTACGTTACTGTTTTATAGAATTGGGGGCAATAGATCACGTAAAATTGGGTAAAATAGGCTTAAAATATGGGACCCTAGCTTTTTGAGTAATCTTTTAGCTAAACTTGAATTAACTAAAAAAGCTTGGTTTATTCTAATTATGGATTTAATTAAGAGCTTAGCTGGGGCTTGTTGATGGAGTTTATGTTCAGAAAATCTAACTTAATTGCTTACTTGGGATTTTGGCTAGCTGTTTTTGGGTTTAATATCCAGATTCAGGCTCAGGTTTCGACACGCTTATTATATGCTACTGATAATGCTTTATGTCCATTGGGCGCTAGTTATATTAACGTAGATGCTAATGTTACGCAGTTAATTTTTGGGATTACCCAGGGTAATTTTTTAGGGCCAGATGCTTTTAAGAGTACCAGGCAAGTATGTTTTGATTTGCAAACGGCCCATAATATCATGAAAAAATATAATTTAGTGCCTTTAGATATACCAATTAAAGATTTAACTACGATCAAAGCTTTTAAATTTGCTGGCTCGGCTAACAGTGAACCAAGTTTGCAAAAATTTGTGCTTGGTTGTGAGTTACTCAAGCATATTGATCAGGGCGTTTTAGCTTATACCAGTACTGATCTACGAGAAGCTAATTGCAAATATTTACGTAAAATTGCACCAGCCTGTGCCGAATTTTTTGGCGATCATCGTTTTGATCAGGGATCGGATAGTTATCAAGAGTTATTAGTTTGCAGTATAGGTGGTTCATCAGTATCACCAGATAATCCATTATCAAGTGGTGTTGGGCCTATGTGTGCCCATTCAGATGGCTTGTGTAATGTGCATGAAACTTATGTGAATATGAAAGATAGTCCGTATATTTTTGGAATTGATTTTATTAATACACCATTTACTAATCAAACTTTTGATACTTTAAATCAAGTTTGCTTTAATTTAAATGTTGCTAAATCTATAGTTCAGAAATATAAAATTATTGTGCCTGAAGCAGATATTGCACAATTAACTCAAAATTCACCTGAATTACAAAAGTTTTTATTTGGTTGTGAATTTTTAAAGCGAAATCCAACAATCATAGCACCTTGGGATTTGGTTGTACGAGATACTGTATGTGAATATGAAAAATTGATTGCGCCAGCTTGTGCTGAATTATACTGTAACCAGGAATTTGTCGCTGTAGCTGATAGTATTACCTGTCATAAGCGTGGTATCGGTCAAATTAATCCACGAGGTCGACCGTATCCTGCCGTCCAGCCAGTTGGTTTGGCAGTGCAGGTGCTGGGTGTACAGCCGCAGTGGCATGCAGCAGCACCGGAGCTTAAAGCTGCTAAATGAGTACTGTTCGCTAATAGCGGTATATAAATTGGGTTAAATTGGGTTAAATTGGTACCGTTTGACGTCAGATTTATTTGATTTAGAATTAAAAAATAACTGGAGCACTCTGGGCTAATAGTTAGACCTGTAGGTAAACAAGCAGTAATGAGCAGAAGCACGGGGTTAATATTGTGAGTTTTTCCAAAAATTTAAGCTTTGTATTACTATTGAGCAGTCTTGTAAATCTATCAAATAATAATCTTAAAGCTTGTGAACCAAGCAATTCTGAAAATTGTTGTGTCGCTAGTGCAATTGCTGCTGATGTAAAATTAGCTGCTGAAGGTCGCGCAGCGCGTGCGGCTGCTTTGGCTGATTCAGTAAGTTTAGCACAGGTTGCACTTGAAATTTTGGACGGCAAACCTGTGGAAGATTTTTCGGTTAAGCAGCGTGATATAGCTCAAGAGTGGTCAGAAATCATCAATGAGCTGCAAGTTTTAGCTAGTGAACAAGGTTGCACAGTGGAAAAATTTAAGCATAACATGCGTTCGAGTTTTATTGCGGCAATTGAGCTGCATGCTAGTTCTCGTCAAATATTAATTGATTTGGTAGATTTCAAGCCTAGAACCGAGTTGGAAAAACGATTTTTTATTCAAATTCAAAAACCATTCAAAACATCATCATCTGGTATAAATGTGAATTTTTTAGCAGGAGCAGCTTCGTTAGATCCTGATATGTTAGCAAACATCTTTCGTGATATTGATCGTATGATTATCCTAATATGTGCGCGTAATATGGAACCGAAATTTGATCAAATTTTGATAAAAGCTAGTTTTTTGCAATTAGAATTTTTCACAGAAGAATCATTTTCTGATTTAGTTGGCTAATTCATACACTGGAGCACTCTGGGCTAATAGTTAGACCTGTAGGTAAACAAGCAGTAATGAGCAGAAGTACGGGGTTAATATTATGAGTTTTTCCAAAAATTTAAGCTTTATACTGTTATTAAGTAGTTTAATAAATCTAACAATTTTTAATCTTAACGCTGGTGAATTTAGCGCGGGGGCGATAAAAATTGGCACTGATAATATTTTTGAAGATAGACGTGATGGTTTTATAGTTTGCTCTGACCCGATGATTCAAATAAGACAATTAGAACAATATGTGCCGAACCCATTTGTAATTGCAAAAAAAATCTTAACTGGGCAATTATATCAACTTAATAATAATCAGAAAAGAGCTTTATGGTTGGTTGAACAGAGAATTAAGCAATTTAAAGTAGTGCGTCCAGACATTTCCAATGATCAGATGTTGGCTATTTTACCAGATTTAATTTTGTTACATGAAGTAGCTAAACAAATTTTAGTAAATCCAAAATTTGTACCTAATAATCAAATTGAAAAAAATCTAGTCAAGATACTGACAATGATCAAAATTGGTGACGCAAAAAAATCTCTCAGTATACAAAAATTTGCTAGTACTGAACTTAAAAATATGATTTTAAATGAAAACACTTTAGATCTATTTGATTATGAAATATTTCTTTGGTTATGTGGTAAATCTTCGCTTTTAAATAAATATAATATTTTCAAATTAGGTGTATCATACGATCAGTTCAAAAAAACACCTAAAATTGTAGTAATTCATGATCAATTTAACTGCCAAGATTGTTATTGCCAAAATCCACAATGTTTATGGCGTAAAAATAATAAGCTAAATTTAAAACCAGTTGTGTTGGTTCCAGTGTTAGCTCCAGCTAAAATTGTGCCAGCGCCAACTCCAGCTCCAGCTCCAGTTCCAGTTCAAGATCAAAAGAAAAGAAATGATCAGGAGCGCATAGCAGATTATCGTCAAGCTGATCAAATGTTTAATTTTGTAAATTTTTAAACTGAATTAGATTTAGATATAATTAGCTGTTTTAAAATACTTTTAGCCCTCGGGAGTAATTCCTGGGGGCTTTGTATTTAGATTGCTTTGCTAACTCAAAATGATATTATGCTAAAAATCTATCTAAAAATTGTTGAATAATAATTTTAGGAGTGATCAAGATGAAATTTAATTTAGTGATTTTAACTATTTTGAGTAGTCTTATGGCGCCTGTTTTAGCGATGGTATCAAAAAAAGATTCGGGTGGAGCCATGGCTGCAATATTGAGTATGAAAACTGCAATGCCTAGTGTTGCGATATTAGAAGAACAGTTAGAAGAATCTGGCTTTAAAGAATTAAATGACGTTACCAAACTTGCTGGGAGATTAGCAAGCCAGAGGTTGCCGATGGTAAGTGTAGTGGGACGAGTTGAAGCTGCGGCATATCTCTACTATATACATAAACGAGATCTTGGTCTTGAAATAGACTTAGAGCAGCGGAAATATGCTTTGTTTAGTGCAGTTTTGGAGCATGATCCAAGAGCATTAGAGGCGCTTACAAAATGTGGAATGTTTCCCGCTCCTGATGATCGTAAATAAAGCGTAGAGCTATCTGTAGATTTGTAAAATAATATTTTTAGGATAGCTTAATACAGCTACAGATCAACTTAAAGCGTAATTAGGGCTAAGTGTCATATGGCCACGACTAAAATTCTTGAAGTTCAAAACTTATCCAAAACTTTTACGAGTGGTTGGTGGTGGCGTAAGCGCCATTATGCTGCTGTGCAACAAGTCTCTTTTGATTTACAAGCAGGCGAAATTCTTGGGATTTTAGGTCCTAATGGTGCTGGCAAGACTACTATTATTAATATGCTAATTGGTATTACGATTCCCAGCGCTGGTGAGATTAAATATTTTGGCCAAGTTGTTACCCAGAAAAATTTTCATGAAGTTTTACGTAAAATTGCTTATTCATCGACTTATTATAAGCTGCCATCGAAGTTAACAGTTTATGAAAATTTAAAATTTTATGCCCTAATGTACGCTCCAGAGCGCGTAACAGCAGCCATTGATAATGTAGTCGAAAAATTTAATTTACAATTATTATTACATAAACAGTTTGGCACGCTTTCTGCTGGTCAAATGTCACGAGTATTAATTGCTAAAAATTTTATTTATAATCCAGAAATTATGCTATTAGACGAGCCTACGGCTGCTTTAGATCCTAAAAGTGCGCGTGAAATTCGCCAAGAAATTATGCAAATTCGCGAACGGTTTAATACTGCGATTATAATTACTTCGCACAATATGATTGAAGTGACTGAGTTATGTGACCGAGTAGTAGTTCTAAAAAACGGGGCGGTATTAGAAATCGATACGCCAGAGCTATTAGCTAAGCGCCTAAATATGGCGTACTTAAATCTATGGATCTCTAAAAACGCTGATCAGTTAGAGCAGTTACTGGCACAAAAAAATTTGATTTATACTAAAGTAGGCCATGAGTTTGAAATTAAAATTGCCGAGCAAAATTTGGCAAGTTTTTTGGCCGAGTTGCATGTATATAAAATTGAATTTATTGATATTGCGATTACTAAGCCAAATTTAGAAGATTATTTTATACAGATAGCTGAAAGTAAATAAATTATGAGCATGAGTAGTTTGCGACGAATTTGGGCCTTAACTTATCGCTACTGGATCGCTTGGACTAATGATTATTGGCGTGTAATAAATACTTATTATTGGCCATTGTTAGAATTTACTATGTGGTTGTTAATTGGCAACTGGATTGGCACAACTGACGGCAATCAAGCTTATTTGCGTAGTTTTTTTATAGCTTCGGCGGCGCTTTGGATGCTCTATATTCGCGTACAGCATGATGTAACAGTTAATTTTGCCGAAGAGTTTCACGCGCAAAATTTAGCGCATATTTTCACTATGCCCTTACGTAACTGGGAGATCTTAGCTAGTTTAAGTTTGATTGCTACGGTTATTTTTGGAAGTGTCTTAGTATTATTTATGTTTTTTTTACAGTGGCTAAATTTTGGACCATTAATATTTTCGGGTAACTTCGCAGCAACAGTTTTTGGTTTATATCTCACGGGATTGGCATTTGGCAGCTTAGTAAATAGTTTATTAATTAGATTTGGTATAATTATCGAATCAATTATATGGGTTTTGCCGTGGGGAATTGCGCTTTTGGCTGGGGTATATAATTCAATTCAAGTTTTACCTAGCTGGTTACAACTAATTTCGCATTTGCTGCCGCATTATTATTTCTTAGAATTCTCGCACCAGTATATTATCACGGGCACGAATCACTGGAGTTTATTTTTTGGGGGCTTGTTAATGGTAGCGGGTTATTTGATCTGTGGAATTTACTTATTTAATTATATGGTGACTAAGAGTAAACAGGCTGGTTTTTCGGCGCTCTATAAATAGAGTTTTTTTGACAAAATTTTTGGGGCAAGTACCATTAAAAGCTATAAATCAGTGTTTCTTGGTCTAATCTAAGTATTATTAAATATTTTTTATCACGTATTTTTTATCATGAGGTCTTGATGCAAATTCAACATTACCTATGGCTATTTGCCAGTGTCGGAATTCTAGGGTTATTAGTTGTGGGTTATCTATACGCCCGAGTGCGTGCAATTGTGGTCGATCATGCGCGGGCTGCCAAAGTGGCCGATGCAATTGCTGAAGGCGCGATGACGTTTTTACGGGAAGAGTATCAAGTAATTGCAATTGTAGTAGCTGTAGTTACAGGGTTATTATATTTTGCTTCAAGTAATATTTTAGTGCCAATTTATTTTATACTTGGTTCAGTAATGTCACTAACTACGGGCGTAATTGGCATGCGTGCAGCAACTAAAGCTAACGTACGTACAGCGCTAGCAGCACGTGATCGTGGTGAATATGCGGCTTTCATGGTTGCTTTTTGTGGCGGTGGTGTCATGGGCTTTGCCGTAGCTAGCTTTGGATTATTAGGTGTAGGTCTATTAGTTTGCCAATATTACACCCATATAGATTTTGTACAGATTTTAACTAGTTTTGGTATGGGTGCCAGTTTAGTTGCTTTTTTTGCGCGTGTAGGTGGCGGTATTTATACTAAAGCTGCTGACGTAGGGGCAGATTTAGCTGGTAAACTCGAAGCTGGAATCCCAGAAGATGATCCTAGAAATCCAGCCGTAGTAGCTGACAACGTGGGAGACTGTGTTGGTGATACTGCCGGCATGGGGGCTGATATTTACGAATCTTATGTGACTGCAATGGTCTCAGCGATAGTATTAAGTTTGCATGAATTTGGCCCTGATGTGATCTATATCATGTTGCCAATTGTGTTATCAGCGATTGGTTTGCTGGGCTCGCTAGTGGGAATTTTGTTTAATTTAGTTTTACGGGCGCAGCCAGCTGCAATGTTACGTAATGCAACCTATGTATCGATGGTTGCTTTTGCTGCGGGTGCTTACGGGTATATTTCTTATTTTGGTTTACACGAAAATTTATTCTATTCGGTTTTACTAGGCTGTGCTTCAGGAATTATAGTGGGTTTGATTACAGAATACTATACTGCTAGTACGCCAGTGCATAAAATTGCTGATAGTTCCCGTTCTGGTGCTGCCACTAATTTAATTTATGGTTTATCAGTCGGCATGGAGTCAACTGTTTTACCTGTAATAGTTTTAGCGTTTGCGGTATTATTATCGTTTATTTTTGGTGGCGGTGTTTATGGTGTGGCAATTGCCGCAGTTTCTATGCTCTCTACAGTTGCGATTATCATGACCATCGATGCTTATGGTCCAATTGCTGACAATGCTGGTGGCATCGCTGAAATGTCTCATTTCGATCCAAGCGTGCGCAAAATTACTGATAAATTGGACTCACTTGGTAATACTACTGCGGCTATGGGTAAAGGTTTTGCAATTGGTTCAGCGCTTTTAGCAGCGTTGGCTTTATTTTCAGCCTATGCACAAGAAGCTGGTTTAACTACACTTAATTTATTAAGCCCGTTTGTGACGGTTGGCTTATTTATTGGTGGTACTTTGCCATTTTTAGTTTCAGCTTTGACTATGCGTTCAGTTAGTAATGCTGCACTAGACATGGTCATGGAAGTTCGCAGACAGTTTAAAGAAATTCCTGGTTTAATGGCTGGTACTGCTGATCCTGATTACAAAAAATGTATCGCAATTAGTACCCGTGCAGCGCTGAAAGAGATGGTCTTGCCTGGTTTAATTTCAGCAGGCTCGCCGGTAGTAATTTTTTATTTACTTGGCAAAGAAGCGCTCGGCGGCATGTTAGCTGGAGCGACTTTAACTGGTGTTTTGATGGCTCTCATGATGGCCAATGGTGGTGGTGCGTGGGATAATGCTAAGAAATATATCGAAGCGGGAGCGTTTGGTGGTAAAGGCTCAGATGCACATCGCGCTGCAGTAGTTGGCGACACGGTGGGCGACCCTTTCAAAGATACTTCTGGTCCATCACTCAATATTTTAATTAAACTAATGTCGATGGTAGCTTTATTGTTAATCGCCATGAAATAATTTCGGGCTAAACTTATTAATTAAATTTCTCGGAGTTTCTGTGAGAGTTTGCACAGAAACTCCATTTTTTTAGTTAATATTTAAATTTATTTACTTTTGATTAACTAGCTCTAGGGGCTTGAAACTATGATCATTAGGCGCGAAATTACGCCATATCTAGAAAATTTAGCGACACAATTCCCAGTAGTAGCTGTCATGGGGCCACGTCAATCTGGTAAAACTACGTTGGTTAAAGCTGTTTTTGTGCAACATGCTTACGTTAGCCTAGAAGATCTAGACCATCGCATGGCAGCTAAAGAAGATCCGCGCGGCTTTTTAGCTAGTTTTCCTAATCAATCTGGTTTAATTATCGATGAAATTCAGGAAGTTCCAGAGTTGCTTTCTTATATGCAGGGAATAGTTGATCAAGCATATCGACCAGGTTGGTTTATTATTACTGGCTCACAAAACTTTTTATTACATGAAAAAATTAGTCAGACTTTAGCTGGGCGGATAGCATTATTAACCCTATTGCCACTAACGGTGAATGAATTATCGGCTGCTAAATTATTACCAGAAGATTTACATCAGGTGTTATTAACTGGGTTTTATCCCAGGCTATATAGCCAAAATATAGATTTAGTTAGTTGGTGTAATAATTATATTAGCACGTATATAGAGCGTGATGTGCGACAAGTTTTGCAGATTTCGAATATTCTAGCATTTCAGCGCTTTATGAAACTTTGTGCAGCGCGTGTTGGCAATCTGTTAAATTATGCTAATTTAGCTGCCGACGCTGATATTAGTCAGCATACGGCTAAAGCTTGGTTATCGATTCTAGAGGCTAGTTATATTATAAAATTATTGCCGCCGTATCATGGTAATTTTAATAAACGAGTGATAAAGACGCCCAAATTGTATTTTTATGATACGGCATTAGTGTGTGCTCTTTTGGGTATTAAAACTATAGAAGATTTACAGCTTAACCCATTTAAGAGGGGCATCTTTGAATCGTTTGTGATTAGCGAGTGTTTTAAATACAATTATAATCATAATGATTTACCGCAGCTTTATTTTTGGCGGGATGTACAAGGACATGAAATCGATCTAATGATCGAAAAATCTTTTGGCCAAGTTGTGCCAATCGAAGTTAAGTCTGGCATGACGGTTACCCAAGATCTGTTTAGGGG
>CANKVQ010000009.1 GCA_947486885.1 bacterium | reverse complement strand
ATTTTTAGCACACGAGCAATATCTATTAGTTACGAATAAAATTTATTTTTTTGCGATACCTAATCTGATTACTATAAGTATAATTTATGTTCTAACAAGTAATTATCACTTAACTCTAAATAGCTTATTACTAAGCTTAGCGATACTGCGAATTCTCACTTTTGTTTTAATTAACTTTATTTTATTAAAAAAATTTGTTGAAAAAACTCCACAATCATTATAGCTTCGACACCAAAGTATAAGCTTAGTAATCTATTAGTATTCTAAAGGAGAATTAATGAAGAAGTTAGCATCTAGCCGTTTATTATTGCTATCAGTATTATCAATAGCGCTACTTACAGTACCCAGCGAAATCTTAAGTGGGAGATCCAAAAAAGCTGTAAAGTCGGAATCAGTTGATTTAGATTCAGATTTAGACACCAATCAAGATTCTGATGATAATGCACCTGCAAGTATTAAAACAGCTGCTACTAATACTGTTAGTGTAGCTAACGCACCCACTGCCACCAGTGCTTTCACTAAAGCTAAAAGTCGGGCTATCCAAGCTGGCAATGCTTTTAATATGCAAGCAGAGCTACAAGCAACCAAGGGGCAATTGGAAGAAGTTTTAGCTAAAGTAGAAAAAATGATTAATCATGCTAAAAACTCAGTTGCAGGTGCTGCTTATGAAGAATCTCTGGCCGATGATGCCAAGCACCCGGCACATGCAGGACACGCAGATGTTAAGAAAGGAACTATTGCTGTAATTGCAGCGAAAAAAAGCGCCGATAACTTAACTGAAAAAGCGATCGATAGCGTCAGATCAGTTAGAGACAGTGTCGCACAGTTAAATAAAGCTGCCGGTGACAAAGAGCAGGAACTTTCCGAAAAAATGGCGCAACAAGCCAAAACTAATCAAAGCGCCGCTATGGCAATGGGCGTAGGTTTCGAAAAATCTAGAGTTGATGCTGATGCTGCTGCTAGTTTGGCAGATGATTCCAGCGATAGCAGTGACAGCAACGATTAATTTAAATTAAAGTAGACCCCCATGTCCACTACGTAAGCGGGCATCCCAGGGGAAGAATTAATACTCCAGCGGGGCTGGGATGCCCGCTGGAGTATTTTTAATTAAAAATCCAAAAAATTAAAAATCTGAGTCTTGCTCACTAAGATTTTGCGCTGGACAGATTGACATAATTAGCAGCTAAAATTATTATCTTAATAGTTTTAAATAAAATTTATTACTATTCAAAAAAATTAAATCAAAACTAAAACCAAAATTAAAAACAAGGGGTATTCACATGGGAAAAAAAATTATTGGCATCGATCTAGGTACTACCAACTCCGTAGTTTCTTTCATGGAGGGCGGCTCGCCTAAGGTAATACCAAATAAAGATGGCTCTAACACTACGCCTTCGGTAGTTGCTTTCACTAAAGACGGCAAACGTCTAGTGGGTACACTGGCTAAACGTCAAGCGATTACTAATCCAGAAAATACAATTTACTCTGCCAAAAGATTTATTGGCCAAAAATATGACGATATTAAAACTGAAGCGGCTAAAATGCCGTATCAGGTTGTTAAGCGCGCCAATGGCGAAGTTGGCATCATGGCTCAGGGCAAAGAATATACTGCACAAGAAATTTCCGCTGCCATCTTGGCCCAATTAAAAGAGATTGCCGAAGATTATATCGGTGAAACTGTTACTGAGGCTGTAATTACAGTACCAGCTTATTTCAATGATGCTGAGCGTCAGGCTACTAAAGATGCCGGCAAAATTGCCGGCTTAGACGTGAAACGGATTATTAACGAACCAACTGCTGCCGCGCTAGCCTATGGCGAAGACAAGAAAAAAAATGGCATAATTGCCGTTTTTGATTTCGGTGGTGGTACTTTTGACGTTTCAATCTTAGATATTAACGACGGTATGATCGAAGTTAAATCGACTAATGGTGATACCCACTTAGGCGGTGACGATATTGATCAACATTTGATTGATTATATAATCGCTGAATTTAAAAAAGAACACGGTATCGATTTATCACAAGATAAAATGGCGCTACAGAGATTAAAAGAAGCAGCAGAAAAAGCCAAAAAAGAGCTTTCTTCGTTAAGTGAAACTGAACTTAATTTGCCATATATTACTGCTGATGCAACTGGACCAAAACATCTAAGTTTGAAAATTTCACGTGCTAAACTTGAATCGCTCTGTGCTGATATTTTTAAGCGTTTGCTAATCCCGTGCCAAAAAGCACTTGCTGACGCTAAAATACCTAAAGAAAAAATCGATGAAGTCTTATTAGTCGGTGGATCAACTAGAATTCCTAAAGTCCAAGAATTGGTCAAAGAATTTTTTGGCAAAGAGCCTAACAGATCTGTTAATCCCGACGAAGTAGTTTCAATTGGAGCTGCTATTCAAGGTGGAATCTTAGCTGGTGAAGTAACTGACGTGCTGCTACTAGATGTTACGCCCCTTTCACTTGGAATTGAAACTCAGGGTAGCATCGTAGCAAAATTAATTGAACGTAATACTACTATCCCAACTAAGCGTTCCCAAGTTTTCTCGACGGCTGAAGATAATCAAACTTCAGTAGATATTCGAGTTTTTCAAGGTGAACGTGAATTTGCACGCGACAATAAATTATTAGGCCAATTTAGACTCGACGGGATTCCAGCTGCCCGACGTGGTGTACCACAAATTGAAGTCACCTTTGATATCGATGCCAATGGTATTGTACATGTCACGGCTCAAGATAAAGGCACTGGCAAAGAGCATCGTATTACGATCTCTAATAGTGGCGGCTTATCTGAAGCTGAAGTTAATCGCATGGTTAAAGAAGCCCAAGAACACGCTAGTGAAGATCAAAAAGCCCGTGAATTAATCGAAAAACGTAATCGCCTAGATGGTCTAATTTTAGAAATCGAGAAAACCACTAGTGAAAATAAAGAAAAACTAGGTGCTGAAGAAGTTCAGAAAGTTGAAGCGGCTTTAGAAAAAGCGCGCACTATCTTAAAAGATAATACTGACAATGCCGAACAGATCCAAGCGGCGACAGACGAGTTAATTCAGGCTTCGCATAAAGTTGCTGAGATTTTATACCAACAAAAATCTGGTGCTGGCGCTACAGGTGACTCAAATACAAGTGATTCGCAAGAGCCAATTGAGCCAGAAATAACTGAAAAAGAGTAAATAAAACTAATAGTGAGCGAGAATTTAAATAGTTCTCGCTCACTATTATAAAAATATTATTTTAACTGTAATTATTTACAGCAACACTTGCAGCCTGTTACTAACTGGTATAATCCGATTACACCAGCTAGGCCAATTGCAATCTGTAGGGGCTTAAGTAAAACTGGTGCATACTGCTGCACCAAACCACCTTGAAAGACATTAATTCCAAAGGCTAATAAACCAACTGCAATCGCACCTGCAACCAATAAAACATCTGCTACAACGTAAACGCCTCTTTCTAACATACCCTTGTCCATCGACATCTCCTTATTTAGTGTCAAGATTTTGAACATTTAAAACCACACCTAAGTTTTAACAATTAAAACTGGTTTTTTGCAAGAAGTTACAAATTGACAAGCAGTTTTTGTGAAAAAAGAGTATATTTTTACTAAACAATTCGAAATATTTAGCGATTAATTTTGTAAATTATAGATAATAATGGCATAAGGGATACATATGAGTATTAAAGTTGGCTTAGTAGGGCTTCCCAACGTTGGTAAATCTACTTTGTTTAATGCATTAACTAAATCTAATGTGCCAGCTGAAAATTATGCTTTTTGCACAATCGATCCCCATTTAGCCACCACTAACGTACCAGATCAACGTACAGAGCAACTCTTAAAATTATATAATTCTCTTAAAATTATCCCGTCACAAATTAACTTTGTCGATATTGCTGGTCTAGTTAAAGGCGCCGCATCTGGCGAAGGTTTGGGTAATCAGTTCTTGGGTCATATTCGTGAAGTAGATCTGATTTTATATGTTTTACGTTGTTTCGATGATGCCAATATTATTCGCGATTCAGAGGTTGACCCATTATCTGACTATGAGATAATCGCTACCGAATTAGTCCTAAAAGATTTAGAAAGTATTAGTAAACGCTTAGAAAAGATTCCTAAATTATTGCGTACTGCCGCTAGTAATCCCAAAGAAAAATTAATCTTAGAACAAGAGCAGGAATTTTTAATTAAACTTAATAAGCTATGCGACACTGGCAATTTAGTTGAAATTACCAAATTTGTGCGCGCCAACCAACAAGTCAACACCCTGCCCCTACTTTGCACCAAAAATTTCTTGGTTATCGCTAATTTAACTGAGAGCGATTTAGATGGTAACGCTTGGCAGCAAAACAAATATTACCAGACCTTAATTAAACATTTTGGTGTTGATCGTGTGATTCCAGTGTGTGCCAAAATCGAATATGAGTTATCTCAACTAGATAATCCCACAGAAATTGCTGAGCTAGCCAATATGATGGGCTTAGAGAGTTCTGGATTAGATCGCATAATTTCAGCGGCTTATAAAAACTTAGGTTTAATTACCTTTTTTACCTGTGGACCCAAAGAAATTCATGCTTGGCCGATCCCTGCTGGGATCACTATTCGTCAGGCTGCTGGCGAGATTCATTCAGACTTAGAACGCGGTTTTATCTGTGCTGAAATTTTCAACTGCGCTGATTTATTTAAAGCCGGTTCCACTAATCTACTAAAAGATTCTGGCAAATTGCGTACCGAAGGCCAAAGTTATATTGTACAAGATGGTGATATAGTTAATGTGCGATTTAATGTTTAATTTTTTTTGGATTTTTTGTGAGCAATAAAAAAAATTATCTTTCGATTTCAGCCGTAGCCAAAATGTTTACTGTACATCAGCAGACTATTCGTTTCTATGAAAAAGAAGGCTTAATTAAGCCTATGCGTTCTGCTGGTAATACGCGCATGTTTTCTAATGCTGATATTAAACGCTTAGAAGAGATTATTTATTTCACTCATCAGCTAGGTATAAATTTATCTGGCGTAGAGTTAATTTTAAAGCTAAAAGCGCAAATCGAGCAGCTACAGACCACCATGAATCAAGCTTTTATAGAAACACAAACTAAATTAAATTTAGAAGTCGAAAATTCTAAACGTACAATTGAGCATAGTGCAAAGCAGTTAGTACGCCTAAAAAAAATCCCGAAATAAAAAACAGTTGACAGTAACCTATGGGATATGAAGTATGATGAGCAGTAGTAGTTTAACCGGCATTAAACTGTAAAGGTCGCCACATGACGAAAAAACCAAATTTATTACAGAATGAAGAACAGATCGTACTATCTTATGAACTATTACAGTTAATGGACTGGCTCATGCAACATGATTCTGAAGGGCTTAAAAAATTAATCTCTAAAGCTTTCAAACGTGGTCTTTCGCGCACTTTTAATCGAACAAATAATAGTCAAAATTTAGCTGCGATTTCGTCAGATACAGTCGCCAACTTTGTCGCACTTTTAGAAATACTTTTAGTTGAATCTGGTAGCGAACAAGAAAATCAAAGTTCGTTAAATCGTGATTTATTACCCGAATTAGATCATATTGACTTATCAAATTGTCATTACTCAGTGATTCAGTCCAGTGCTGAGGTAGCTTTTTCAAAAAAAGAAAAAAACCCCAGTGAGAACACTCAGGAATTATTATACAAAGAGTTATTAAAACGCTGGAAACCGCACAAAAAACAACAAGAAAATTAAGCTTTTAAAGCTTTTCACAGACGCCATTATGATTACAACTTAAATTTGGGCAACATGGACGATAGGTAAAAATTGTTGGATCACATTTATCTTTAAAACCTGCGCAAGCTTTGCAAGTCGAGCTGGCATAATCACAAGTTAAGTTGTTAGGTTGATTATTAGTTTTAATACAATCATGCACACTATTACAACCATAGGTAATCGGCAAAGCTTTTAAAATAGTTTTATGACCCACCACTATCATTATTAATACTAAAAAATTTAATACTAAAAAAAAATTTTTATTCATCAATTTGCCCACAAATCCCCCAATTTTAAATTTTTAAAATTTTAGCTGGTTGTCGCCGATAATTGTGCCAAAAATAGTTCTAATACACTTGTAACATTATTAAGCGCTGTTTCTGAAACATTTGGTCGTGTATGTTTTTTGTCGTATAACCTACGCACAATAATTTTCAATTGCGCTAGGCTTACAATATGATCTGCTGGTACAAGCAATATTTCATCTAAAAGCAGATTCATAGTTGATTGTGCCCACTCAATTTGCCAAGTCGGAATTATAATTGTTGCTTCAGCTGCTCCAAAAGCCAAACCGTCCGAAACGTCCGGGGTTGAACCACCCGAAGAACCCCTGCGACCCGATAAACCCTGCCGCCGTAATACAGCTTTCACATATTTGATATCTGTACGTAACCCTTCAAGATAATCCCCCAATCCTGCAAGATTTTCTTGGGTATAAGTAGTCCAAATATCACTTGGCTCATATCCCATTAGTTCTGAGCGACCGTCCAGTAATTTTGTCCATCGCTCAATAGCAGTAATTACCTCGCCCCTGACATTTTCTAATTTTGACCTTGGAATAAAGATTTCGGTTTGCAATTCTTCCAAAAAAGGCGTAGTTACTCGTGCTTCGTCGTCTAGCGCCCAAGTTTTAACATTAATTAAGAAGAATACACCCAATAGTAAGCTTTTAGTAAGCCTGAGCTCCATCTGTAAAATCTCCATTTTATTGATTAAAAAACTAAAAAACCTCAATTTTCCTCTATAGTAGCAATCTATAGTAGTAGTTTATCAAATCTTAGCTTTAATAAACAAGAGTTATGCTGCTTTAAGCACTTTACTTAACTTAGATCTACTAGATTTTGCAACTGAAGCTAAGTATGATTTTTAATCAAAAAAACCTAATTTAGCTAAGCTTTCACGAACTTCGAACATAGGCAAACCAACAATTGCAGTATATGAGCCCTGAATATCACCTAAATATTGCACACCATAACGTTCGATTTCAACCGCACCACTGACATCTAAATAAGAAATTCCAGAAAAAGCTTGGTCTAAATAACTATCTAGACAACTATCTGGCACATTAAAAGCATAACTAGCGCTCGCTACACCAGTAATTCTTTGATCTATATCCCAGTTATTAGTATTAAAATTCCAACGCCGGCGATCAACACAATAACCAGTAGCCGTAATAGCTCCAGCTCGATAAGATTTAAGCATGCGAATTGCATCTAAGCGATCAACTGGCTTACGACAAATTTCGCCCTGAGAATTAGCTCCAAGCGTATCTGCTGTTAATACCCAACAATAAATTGGGAGAGTATTTAGAGTTTGTAATAGCTTAGTTGATAAATTTGATAAGTTACTTGCTTGTGATGGCTGTTCTAAAATTACATGGGCCATTTTAAGCTCAGCTAAATATTGAACTAGTTCGAGTAATGCTAAATCTGGATGTTGCGACTCATCAGCAGATTGCTCGACTAATTTATACGGTATCCGACAAAAATCTAAGAGCTCGCGTCTGGAGCGTGATTTAGAAGCTAAAAATAAAGTGTGCATAAAAGACCTAAACTTTAATTATAAAACTAAAGCTCCCGGAAACCGAGAGCTTTATTAATCTTGATAAACTTACCATATAACTGTTCAGGAATATGGCTGGGGCGGAAGGATTCGAACCTACGGGATGCCAGTACCAAAAACTGGTGCCTTACCACTTGGCTACGCCCCAAGATGTATAAACTATAGTTGAACAGTCTTATTATACTCTTCTATTACTTTTTCTTCAACAGAAGATCGCATTTCAGCATTTAATGGATGAACAATGTCTCTAAAAGTGCCATCTTTCTTCTTGCGTGAAGGCATAGAAACAAAGAGGCTTTGGTCTCCCTGAATTACCTTCAAGTCACGCACGATAAAGCAGTCATCAAAAACTAATGTTGCGTAAGCTTTAAGCCTACCGCCATCCTCTACGGGGAAAACTTTTACCTCAGTTATTTGCATCTCAATTGTTCCTTAAAAATGTTATCACTTTCCTTTTTTAAGAGTTAACTCGGTCTCAATTTAATAAATCTGGTTATCATGTCAATTAATTATTCACGTGATTAAATAAAGCAGCTCGTAATTTAGCTGAACGAGCGGAATGATTTAACGTTAATTCAGCCGCTTGCGCCGTAACAACTTTCGGTGTCAAAATTTCGAAACTAGGCTCAGATTTTAAAAACTGCTTTACAATTCGATCTTCTAAAGAATGAAAGCTAATACAAACTAAGCGACCATTGTTATTTAGCACTGTAGGAACTGATTTTAAAAAAGCTTCGATATTTTCTAGTTCTTGATTCACATAAATTCTTAAAGCTTGAAAAACTTTGGTCGCTCGATGAATTTTACGGGAGCCACTGCCAGCTGGCACTACTTTTTCGATTAAAGCAACTAAATCACCAGTTGTTTTAAATTTATGCTTCACGCGTTCAGTCACAATCGCGCGAGCAATTTTACGGGCATGTCGCTCTTCGCCCAAATACATAAAAAGATCCGCTAAGCGTGCTTCATCGTAAGTGTTTAGAACATGTTTGGCAGTAATTTTATTAAATGACGGAGACATGCGCATATCTAAAGGCGTATCATTATAAACTGAAAAACCAGCTGCTGCTTTAATTTGAAATTGTGAAGTACCAAAATCAGCTAAAATCCCATCTACTTTATCGATTCCAGCTTTCTTTAATAATTTATTTAAATAACTAAAGTTGCCCCACAGAAAAGTAAATCTATCACCAAATTCCGCTTCAAGTTCCGGACCATTTTTTTCGATTGAGTTTAGATCCCAATCAATTGCTACTACTTGACACTTAGGCTCGCGTTCTAAAATAGCACGGGTATGACCCCCGCCACCAAAAGTAACATCTAGATAAAGCTTATTAGGCTGTGGGTCCAAATATTCTAAAACTTCTGCAGTTAAAACCGATGTATGATAGGTTGAAATTGGGATAATTGACATAGCTGCTCTAATACTTTCTTAAATTTTTAATTTTTTAAATTTTAAATCATCAGTTCTTTAACTGAGACCGCTGGCTTAATTAAATTAGGCTTAGAATTTGTAAGCGTCATTTGATTAATTAAATAGACCAGACCACTAGTATAACCATGCGTTGAGCCTTTTACTAAAATTACATCATTAGATTGTAGTTTTAGTTTTGCTAAAAGATGTAGCGCCGCTTGCCAATCCAACACTAGATCAATATTTAAAGTTACTGGTGCAGTCTGTTTAACAAATTTAACTTGTTCGCCAACTAATAAAACATAACTGATCGAAGTCGCTTTTTGCAAAAATCTACCAATTTGACGATGCCAGAAATTACTTTCTGTACCCAGTTCATACATATCGCCAAATATTAAAATTTTGCGTCCCTTAACCGGTAATTTCTCTAGCGCTAAAAGCGCTGCTTTAACCGACTCGGGGCCTGCATTATAGCAATCATCAATTAATAAACCACTACCAAATTCTGGTTTTAACTGTTTTTGTTCCATGCGACCGGTTAAAGCTAGATCTTGTTTTAAACCTGCAATAATTTTATCAATAGGAACTTCTAATAAATACGCCACCCCTGCTGCCGCTAAGCTATTAAAAACACGGCTGCGATGCGTACCATTAATCTCTAAATCAAATTTATGACCATAAATCTTGAGCTTGCAACTGATTTTACCATGTTCGATCATAATTTTTCGAACTTGAATTTGACTAGTAGTTTTTAAACCAAATCTGACTACTGGATGCGTATAAGCAATATTCGCTAAAAGTGGCTGATCGCCATTTATTATACCAATATTACTTTCCGAGAAGAATTTAAAAATTTTACGCTTCTCAGCCGCAATATCAGCTGGCAAACCCAGACCATCCATGTGTGAATGCCCAACTGAAGTAATTAAACCAATCGTTGGTCGCACTAAATCTGCCAGTTCATCCATTTCGCCGCGTTGACTAATGCCAATTTCAAAAATTGCTACTTTATGCTCAGCGCGCATTTGTAACAAACTTATACTAGCACCAACTAAAGTGTTTAAATTGCCTTTAGAAACACAATGAGACACGCCCGCAGTTTTTAAAATTTGCGATAAAATTTCTTTAGTTGAAGTTTTACCAACCGAGCCAGTGATTCCTACGACTGGATAGTTGAAACTGGCGCGCCAAGCACGGGCTAACTGCACTAAAGCTGGAACCGTATCGGGCACAATTATAATTAAAAGCTGATTTAAAATTTCAGGATTAATTTTATTTAAATAAACGGCCTGATCCTGCGCTACTAGTAGACCCACACAACCGTTTTCAACAGCAATATCAATAAATTCATGGCCATTATGTTGCGCACCCTTGATCGCTACAAAAATATCACCTAATCGAACTTTGCGAGAGTCAACCGCAATCGATGGCTGTGCCGGAAAGACATCACCAATAATTTCTGCGTTCGGCAAAGCTGTGCTTAAAAAACGCCGATCAAAGTGCATATAATTCTCCCATAAACCTAAGACAATTTTCAAGAAATATAGTTCCAAATTAAGTATATTTATTATCGCTGAAATTGGTGTTTTTTTCAAAGCTTGTCAAGTTACTGCAAAGCATTTTTATTAACACGCCGCACTTTGCCGCCTTCAGCTTGAAAAATATATCCCAAACTTTCAAGCTGATCGATAATTCGTGCAGATCTATTATAACCGATTCTGAAGCGACGTTGTAGTAGTGAAATCGAAATTTCATTAGTCGTACGCAAAAAAGTTAAAATTTCGGGCAACAAATGTTCATCACCATCTAAATCAGAATTTAAACCAGAATTCAAATCATGTTTTAAAATTTGGGTAAGATCAAGATATTGCGCTTGACCTTCACCAAGTAAGTGCTGCACAACTTGTTTAACTTCGTCATTCGAGACATAGGCACCATGCACGCGACGCAAACCAATTGCTTGTGAATCCAAGAATAACATGTCGCCACGACCTAATAATTTCTCCGCACCCATACAATCTAAAACAGTGCGCGAGTCGACTTTAGATGCGACTCTAAATGAAATCCTGCTAGGAAAATTAATTTTAATTAAGCCAGTAATTACATCGACTGATGGTCGCTGTGTAGCCACAATCAAATGTATCCCAGCTGCGCGGGCTTTTTGGGCAATGCGTATAATTAGATTTTCCACTTCTTTACCAGCGGTCATCATTAAATCTGCTAGCTCATCTATCACTATTACTAAGTATGGCAAATGGGGTAAATTATTTTGCTGACAATAAACATGATATTCGGCAATATTTTTAACTTCAGTCTCTGACATAATTAAATAGCGCTGTTCCATTTCTTGCACGACCCACTTCAAAATATTAATTACTTCGCGCGACTCCGTGGCAATTGGAAATAACAAATGGGGAATATTTTCATAACCTGCAAACTCTAGGCGCTTGGGGTCAATCAAGATTAATTTTAAATTTTGCGGTGTGCAGCAACACAATAAACTAGTTAACATAGTATTTAAGGCCACTGATTTACCAGCACCAGTTGATCCAGCAATTAATAAATGGGGCATTTTGACTAAATCAATCGTCACATTTTTACCAATCGTATCTTGGCCCAAAATTAATGGTAATTCATATTTAGTTGCCTCGAATTCTGGCGCTGAGATTAAATCACCAAAAAATACAGCGCGGCGTTCGCGATTAGCGACTTCAAAACCAACTACGGCTTTACCAGGCACTGGTGCTATTATACGTAACGATGTAGTCTCTAGTGCTAAAGCTAAGTCATGCTCCAGTGCTATAATTTTACTAACTTTAGATTCGATATGTGGCTTAAATTCAAATAAGCTCACTACTGGCCCATATTCCACTGAAACTACTTGACCAAATACCCCAAAACATTTTAATTTCTCTGCTAGCGTCTTAGCTTGTTTTTGTAAAATTTTTGTGACCTGCTCGTTTTTAATATATAACTCGTGCATAGCGGTAAAAATATTTAAATCAGGTAATTTATAGGCCCGTTCGAAATTATGATCGAGATTAGGATTAAGATTAGGGTAGCTCGGGTTGGTTTTTGCTAAAATAGTAGTATCTAAAGTTTTACTAGTATTATTATTTTGTAGCTCTAAATTTTCACTAAAATTATTATTATTAAAATTATCTGGTGCCAAGTTATCCTGATACTTAGCTTGAAATAATGTAGTTGCTAAATCTAAGCTTTCAGCTGAGCCCTCAGCAGCGCCAAAAATTGTGCGATACAACCAAAAACTAAATTTTTTAATTAAACTTAAGCCAGTTTTAAGCAAACTAATTACTAAATTAATAAATTTTTGATAATAAACTTGCGCACGTACAGCTGTCACTTGCTGGTAAAAATATAATAACACTGAGAAACGCAAAATTAGCGTTAGTGAGGCAAAAAAAATCGTTACGCCAATTAGTAAAATTACTAAATTATCAAAAAATAAATTTAATTTTAAATATAATATCCGTCCTAAAGCGCCCTGCTTAAAAATTAAAATCAAGCTTGTAAGTGCACCAATAAAACCTAATATACGTTCCCATTCGTCTTGAATTTTAATTTTAGTAGCCAAGTTTAACCAT
>CANKVQ010000008.1 GCA_947486885.1 bacterium | reverse complement strand
TGCAAAAATCATCAGTTTCACAGAAAATAGTTACTAACATTGCGGTATTCCTTTTTAGTTTTGATTTAAGCGTTATAACTTAAAAAAAATACCGCAATGCCTTTTTAATTCAATGCTTTTTTATAAATTTTAATTATCGAACTGGCGTTTTATTAGAGCAAAAAGATTGGCCATTAGATGTCAAAGCTGAATTGCTGAGTATTTTATTAGGTAGACAAGCTGCTTTAAGTGCAGATTCAGCGATAGAAGGCGATGATATTGATGGCAGTTATAGCAGTGACGATGACCGGGACTGGGATGCTAAAGTTGCTGGAGTAGAATTTCATGAAAAAGAGCCAGCAGGGTCAGCTGCTTTAGCAGCAGCGGCTGCAGCAGTGTCGGCAGATGATGCTAGATATGATTATGACACAGAAAGTTTTTTCTAAAATTTTTTTGTAGCTCTAGTGATTAATATTATCAGATTGCTCAGCTGGGGCCGCTAAGTTTATAACTTTGGATGAAATATTAATATCACTGATGTTATTCGGGTTAGAATTAATACTATGCACTAGTTGGGCTGGGTTAAGATCTTGATTTTGAGTTAAAATCTTAACTTTAATGACTTTGCGCAAATTGGCTTCAGCAATTTTAAATTTATAATTATGATATTCAAAAATATCGTCTTTCTTGGGCAAGTGCTGCAGGCGTTCAGTTAAAAATCCACCGAGTGTTGAAGAGCCTTCCGAGGGGAATTCGACTTTGAGCATTGTGCTTAGAGATTCGATGCTAATACTAGCGTCTACGATCCAGCCACCAGTTGGCAAAGGAATGATTTTATGGTGTATCGCCTCATGTTCGTCAGCAATTTCGCCGACAATTTCTTCTAAAGCATCTTCTAGGGTCACTAGACCAGTCATTGAGCCATATTCATTTAGTACAATTGCCATATGACCATGTTGTTGTTTAAATTCACGTAATAATTGACTAACTTTTAAGCTTTCTGGTGTAAACAAAATTGGACGAATTAAGCGTTTAATGGGCATCTGTTTATACTGATCAGTATTAATAATGGTCAGTAAATCTTTTTGATATAAAATGCCAATAATATTAGTAGGTTTCTGGTGAAAAATTGGGATGCGCGAAAAGTGATATTGCGAAAATATTTCTAACGCTTCAGATACTGAAGATTCAGAATCAAGTGCTATGATTTCTGTGTCTGGTACCATGATTTCACGGACTGGAGTGCGGCTCAAGCGAAAAATATTCTGTAGCATGGCTGTTTTATCTTTTTCTAATAAACCATGTTCTTCGATATGTTGAATTAAATATTTAATCTCTTTTTCGCTAGAATCTGTTTTTTTTAAACCAGTTTCTTGATTAATTTTACGCATAATATATTTAGATAAATTATCTAATACTTGAATAAAGGGTAGCAGTAAATAGTAACTTTTATCGATAATACCCAGAGCGCCAGAAATATAAAATTCACCGTGAGTTTTAGCGATATTCTTAGGAATAATTTCGCCAAAAATTAAAATTGCGGCGGTAGCTACAAAAATACCAGTAGCAAAACCTAATTTAGCTGACCAGGCAAGATGTCTAAATAATAGTTCAATTAGGTCTGTAATTAAAGCAGCAGAGATTGAATTGACTAAACTACTCACAATTAATGTTAGAATAATTAAGTGCTGTGGATGATGCTCTAGAACTTTTAAAATTGGACCATAATGTTGCATGGTTCCGGAAAGCTCTTTGATTTTATATGGTCGTAGAGCTGTGATACAAGTTTCTAAAAAAGCAAAAACCGCACAAATTACCAATGCTATAATTAAAGCAACTAATTTTAATGTTACGAAACTACCCATTTAGCTTATTTCTCGCTTGTATTTATATATTTTAGATCTATTTTTATTCTTCTTCGTCGGGAATATTTCTAAATTCTTTATCGAAGAAAGATTGTAAACGTTTAGATCGTGATGGATGTCGTAATTTACGCAGGGCTTTAACTTCAATTTGCCGAATACGTTCACGGGTTACTGAAAAATCTTTACCAACTTCTTCTAAAGTATGCTCTGATGCTACGTCAATCCCAAAGCGCATCTTTAGTACTTTTTCTTCTCTGGGTGTTAATGTTTTAAGAACTTCACGAACACGCTCTTTAAGATCGTTATTAGCGACTATGTCAGCCGGAGAAGATTCATCTTCGTTTTCAATAAAATCTTTAATAAAAGCGTCTTCACCATCACCAACTGGGGTTTCGAGTGAAATTGGCTCTTTAGAGATTTTAATAATATTTTTGATTTTCTTTTCGTCGATATTTAATTCTTTAGCTAATTCAGCATGTGATGGTTCACGGCCATGTTCTTGTAAAAATGTATGCTTAATTTTGCTGATTTTATTTAAAGTTTCGACCATATGTACAGGCACACGGATTGTGCGAGATTGATCAGCTATAGCACGCGTAATTGCTTGCCTGATCCACCAAGTAGCATAGGTTGAAAATTTAAAACCACGCGAGAATTCAAACTTTTCAACCGCTTTCATTAAACCAATATTGCCTTCTTGAATTAAATCTAAGAAGTGTAAACCACGATTAATATATTTTTTAGCAATATTAACTACTAAGCGTAAGTTAGCTTTAGCTAAACTGTCTTTAGCTCGTTTATCTCTGATTTGGCAATGAACTAACTGTTGATGATATTTAATAATCTCAGTAGTTGGTAAACCAACTTCGCTTTCGATATTTTTAATCGTTTTCTGAATTGTGCGAATTTGTTTATCTAGCTCTTTAGCTAAATCACTTTGCTCTTCAGTTTGATTTTTTATTGCAGCTAAACGACTAAGTTCGGTGCGATATTCAGCAGTTGTGATTTCACGTTCTTTAATTTTGGTAAGTGCTTTTTCAATGCGTTTACCAATTTTACGAATAAATTTATTGGCAAAACGAATGGTTTTAACAGTTATAAAAATCTGCGTTTTATTTTCTTTGATTTTATCAAGCATTTCTTGCTTATTGCTAACTGTGCCCGATTGATCGCGATAGGTGCGATAAATCTTGATTTCGTTTTCCATTAGATCACGAATTTTATTAATGGTATTAAGTAGCGACTTTTGTTCTTCTTCGAGTTTCGGTAAATTTTCTTCATCAAACTCTGAAAACTGAATAACATCTTTAAGTGCTACGCCATTTTTAGGAATTTTTTCGCCAATTGCAATTAATTCTTTAACCATAAATGGAAAATGGATAATGGCATCGATCGATTGCTCTTTACTTTCAGCAATTTCATTAGAGATCGCTGTTTCAGTTTTTTTATTTAATAGTGGGATTTTACCAATATCGCGCAAGTATGCTTTAACGCCATCTGTGACTTGGACAGAGCCAGTACTGACGATTTCCGAAGGTTCTTCGTCATCACTATGGTGATCATTTGGTTCTTCTTCTTCATCTTCTTCAAATTCTTCAGTTAATGCTACAGTGCCAGATTTAGGGGCTACTTTGCTAACAATATGACCAAGATGCAGATCTTCATCGCCACCAGCAGTCAGTTCTTCATTCATGACTAGTTCGATATTGTCTTTTTCAATTAAATGTAAAAAGTCATTGATGGTTTTGTCATCTAAATTATTTTCTTGGCAGAAGCCCATGACTTCTTCGTAGGTTAAGACACCTTCTTCTTTACCGCGTTGCAATAATTCAACTACTTGCTCGTTAGTATCTAAAAAATTGGCTTTTTTAGTATCAGCTAAACTGATTTTTTTCTTAACGACGGCCTTAGCACTCATTTTATTTCCCCCAATAAGGTTGTTTTTAATTTTTGAAATTCGGCAACTGTTTTAGCTAATGCTGCATGATCTAAATTATTTTGAGCACTTGTAATTTGTTGCTTAGTTTGATCAATAATAAATTTCCAACGTTTTTGTAAAAACAATAACATTAAATGTTTAAATTCGTCAGCACCAATTTCAGCGCCTTCAGACATAATAGTTTGACGAATAAATTCCTGCTGGGCTAAGTCTAAGCTACCTAAAACTTGTTCGAATTTATATTCAAAATTATCTACTAAATTAACCGATATATTAATTAACGTGTTTAATACTTTATCAAATGGCGTTGATAATTGTGTAATTAATGGGTGATATTGGTTTATAAATAATTCTGGCTTATTTATAATAGCTGCAAAAATTTTTTTTTCTATTAAATCAATTTTTATATAATTAGTTGGACTATGGTTAGAATTAACTTGAATTTGTGAGTCTGTTAAATTAATTGGCGGGTTAATTTTAGCTGGTTTAATTCGTAAACTATCAATTGGCAGACCTAAAGATCGTGCAGCATCTTCTAATAAAATTGAGCGTTTTAGTTGATCTGGTACAGTGTTAATTATGTTAATCAATTTTTCAATACCTTGAATTTTATTAGCTAGTTTCTCATTACTAACTGATTTGCAAGAACTTTCTACAATAAATTTATAGATATCTTGCGACTCTGTGATGGCTGTTTCTAAAGTTTCGCCACTAGCTAAAAAAGAGGCTGGATCGGCCCCTTCTGGCAAGATAATTACTTTGACTTCAATGTTAAAGTTCCAGCATAATTCTGTCAAGCGTAGGATCGCCTGTTGGCCGGCCTGGTCACTGTCATAGAGCACATAGATTTGCGTACAAAAACGAGAAATTAATTTAATATGTTCAGTTGTGCAAGCAGTGCCTAAGATTGCCACCACATTGGGATAACCATGCTGAAATAGCGCAACGCAATCAGTATAGCCTTCAACTAAGAAAACCGCATCTTGTTTTTGAATTGATTTGCGCGCTTTGTCCAGCCCAAATAATAAAGCACCTTTATTAAAATAGGGGTTCTCGCGTGAATTATAATACTTAGCACGCTTGTCATTTGTTTTAAAAACTCTGCCACCAAAGCCACAATATCTACCCAAATAATCTGTGATTGGAAAAATAATTCGGTCTTCAAAAGGCGAGTAAGTATTGGTTTTAGTTTGTATTAAAATATTAGCGTTTATTAAGTCTGTCAGTAAAATATTTTGGCTATTAGCAAAATTAATTAACGATTTAATCGCTGCAGGACCATCAGCAAAATAACCAATTTTAAATTGATCGATAGTATCAGGTGTAATTTTACGTGTTTCTACTAAATAATTATAAGCTAAGCTATTTTTAGTTAGGTTTTTTTGGCACCATAAAGTTACAATTTCACAGGTTTTAAAATGTTGCTTTTCGATTTGTAACTCTTGTTTTAATTGATCACGATTGGCCAAATTTTCTGGTATTTGTAAATTATATTTATCAGCCAATAATTTAGCAGCATCAATTTGCGGACAATTTTCGATTTTAGCCGTAAAACCAATTACATCGCCATTGGCATGACAACCAAAGCAGTAAAAAATACCTTTGTGAGGACTAACAGTAAAAGAACCAGTTTTTTCATGATGGAAAGGGCAGCGACCTTTCCAATAAACGCCAGTCTTTTTAAGTGAGGTATGCTCACGTACTAAATCAAGAATATCTATATTAGATTTAACGAATTCAAATAGGTCCATAGTGTTAGTATTATAGCGGAAAATTGGGTGAATAGCTAAAAACTAACTTTTATTTACGGGTTGCATAAATATATAGTCCAATACCGGCTGTGATAATACCCAGTGCGATCACTTGTTGTAAGCCCAGGGTGCACCAGCTAAGTAATTCTTGATCAGCTCTGAAAAAATCTACTGTAAATCTTTCTAGACCAGTTAAAATTAAATAAATTCCGGTGAGTTGCCCAGACTTAGTAAAATATTTTTGAGCATAAAAAAACATGAAACAGAAGATACTTAAGAGTATGATTGAGCTGTAAAGTTGGGTAGGATGTATTTTAGTAAATTTTAGAAATTCTGGAACTAGTACATCGGGATGCGTATAAATTACGCCCCATGGCAAATCGGTTACTTTGCCATAACAACAGCCTGCTAAAAAACAGCCAAATCTAGAGATGCTATGTAATAATGGTGTATAAATTGCCGCCAAATCTAATAATTTTAAGCCAGAAATTTTTTGATATTTTAAATAAATTGGCAAAAATATTAAAATAGCTAAAAGTGCGCCTAGCACTGAATAGCCGGGTTCCCATAATGCTAAAATATCTAATGGCGATTTAAGCTCCTGCCAGTCGCCAAAAGCCCAAAGCAATCTGCCGCCTAAAATAGCTACTGGGATACTAATTAATAAAATATTATCGAATTGCTCAGTAGTTAAAATTTTTGATCTAGCTGGATTTTTAAGCAATAAATATCTGAAAATAAGTAGACCCAGGGCAATCATTAAACCATAGCAGTTTAAATAGATAGGCCCGTAAATATGAGCTAGATTTGGGTACATTAAGTTGCTCTTTTAAAATTGTTCTTTTTTAAAAATATCTGTGCGTGATTTAAAAATTAAAAGTGAAATAGCGGCCGGAGTCATACCCTTAATTAAATTAGCTTCGGCGATGTTTTTGGGTTGATATTTAATTAATTTTTCTTGTAACTCTTTAGATAAGCCTGGGATAGATTTAAAATCTAAAATCTCGGGAATTGTTAAATCGCGATACTTAATACTCTTATCGATCTCTTTTTGTTCACGTTTAATATATTCAGCATATTTAATTTCAGCATAAATAATTTCGATCGCGCGGCCAGATAGATTTAAGTTTAAATTTAATTTAGCCAAATTATAAATTGCTTGGGGGTCACATTCAAGTTC
This sequence comes from bacterium, assembly GCA_947486885.1. Taxonomy (GTDB): domain Bacteria; phylum Babelota; class Babeliae; order Babelales; family JABDEC01; genus CANKVQ01. The sequence continues at coordinate 6,582 of CANKVQ010000008.1, read as the reverse complement.
ACCAAAAACCTTTAATAATTGAGCGTCAGTTTTAGTGCTTCTAAAACTTTCCAGCGCTTGTAACACAGAATTATTTTCATGTTCGATTTCACGATAAAGATCTTCACTAAGTAAACCCAGCTTATAAGCTTTCGGACTCAAACGCATGAATGTATTATCTTGACGTAAAATAATTCTGCGTTCAGCACGTGAAGTGAACATACGATAAGGTTCTTCTACGCCTAGTGTGACTAAATCGTCGATCATAACACCAATGTAACTTTCTTCGCGTGATAAAATAAACGGGGCTAATTTTTTAGCTTTTAAATGGGCGTTTATCCCAGCCATAATGCCTTGGCCAGCAGCTTCTTCATAGCCAGTGGTGCCATTAATTTGCCCAGCTAAAAAAAGACCTGGAATCGCTTTAAGCTCTAAGCTGTGTGATAGCTGACTTGGGCAGACATAATCATATTCGACAGCATAACCAGCTTTGGTAATTATAGCTTGTTCGAAGCCCTTAATTGTCCGAATAAATTTTTCTTGCACTTCGATTGGCATTGCCGTGGATAAACCACTGGGATAAACTTCTTCGTAAGTAGCATCTTCTGGTTCAACAAAAACATGATGACCAGATTTATCAGCAAAACGCATAATCTTATCTTCGATTGATGGACAATAACGTGGTGGTTTACCTTGGATCTTACCAGCAAAAATCGGCGAGTGAATCGCGTTATCTAGAATAGTTTGATGCGTGTTGGGATTAGTATAAGCAATATAGCAAGGTAGTTTGTGTTCGACCTTTAGGGGATGAAATTCATAGAGATAATTTAACTCATGGGCATCTTGTGCTTCGAGTTTGCTAAAATCAATACTTTCGCGCAATAATCTAGGTGGTGTGCCGGTTTTTAAACGACCAATTTTTAGGCCTAGCTGTTTTAAAAATTGAGCTAGAGTTGTAACAGCTGATTCGTTACGTCTGCCGCCAGATTGGTTAACGTGACCAGTGTGCAAAAGCCCGTTTAAAAATGTACCTGTAGTTAATACTACCGTAGGGGCTCTGAGCGTAATTTTATTATTATTATTATTATTATTATTATTGGGTGTAACTTCGATACCCTGAATAATATTATTTTCGATAATAATGCTGTCTACACAGCCTGCTAGTAGTGTTAAATTTGGCAATTCAGCGAGTTTTTCACGACTTAATTTACTATAAGTAGTTTTATCGATTTGTAAGCGTAAGCCATGTACGGCAGGCCCCTTGCGAGTATTAAGCATGCGGGCTTGTAAGTAAGTTTGGGTACAAAGTCGGGGCATTAAGCCACCAAGTGCGCTAATTTCAAATACGATTTGGCCTTTGCCGACACCACCAATCGATGGATTGCATGGCATTAAACTAATCTTGTCTAAATCAAGTGTTACCAAAACTGTTTTGGAACCTAGTTTAGCTGCTGCATACGCAGCTTCGGCGCCAGCATGGCCGGCGCCAACGACAATTACATCATAAATTTGGGTATTTAAGTTGTTAAGCATGCTATAGATTATAACAAAAGCTTAATTTTTAGCACTAACTACGCACAACATAGCCATGTTTAGCCATAAAGCGTCTGTTATTGCTAATTAAAGCCGAGATGCGCAGTTTTAGCGTCACTATATTAGTCAGTTCGCCAGTTTTTTTATTAATTGGGCCAGCAATTGTTTGAATATGATTTAGCTGATCAAGAATATCTTTGCTCTTTATAATATTCGGTAAATCTTGTTTTAATTCGCCTAATAAGCCTACTACATTATGAGAAGAGCGATTGCGTTCTAAAATAGTTTTTACATTAGCCATGGCAGTCAAATCACAAACGGTATCGCATTCAGGTGCTAAATTAATTGCGGCTTCGATGAATTTTGGCATGTCGTTTTGCAGCGTTTCTAAATCGTGCATAAATATTGACCCTGAATCAAATATTTTTGTATCAGCGACACCGCGATATTTTTCTGCAAACGCTAAAATGTTTTTAATGGCAGCAGGATCTATTGGAATTTTGGTATGTTTTAATATAAAAATCATACGTTCTAAGTGGCCAGTCCAAGGAACTATCGGTGAGTTTTTAGTTGGCTGGTTATCAGCTATAGCTTTACTAGAATCTAAAAAGTGATCTAGCGTGGTCAAAAGAGCATTAACTGTTCTGTGATATGATAGGCTTTCTACTTGAGCTATGCGTGCGCGGGGATCTTGAGCTTGTTGCGAGACTGGTATGCCAGCATTAGTTAAAACAAAAGCAGCTAGTTCAGCATCATCAAAGAAACGAATATTTTCTGGTAAATTGATTAATTGCACGTGAGTATGACCATGCGCAACATTATGACCATGCGCAGCATGCGGTTTATGTTTAGCGAGAGTTAAAATTAAACTTGTTTGAAATGTGCAGGTTAGTAAAATTAAAGCTGACAATACTAATTTTAAATTTAATTTTCTAAGACTTAATTTTCTGATTTTTGGTTGCATGTTTTTCCCCGAATCGATTATGGTACAGGTTAATAAATTGAATCTCCAACTTGCCCTCAGTCTAATTAATCTAAAAACTAAGTCAAAAGCCCCTATTTTTGGTCCTAATTTTAGTTTTTAGGGCTAAGAGCTGGATAATCTAACTTGAACCTGTCATAATGCGATTATTGGTAGTTTAAAAATTAGGAAAAAGCTGTGTTATACCATCTTTCTGTCTGGCTTAAAGCCCATTGGTCAGCCATTAATATTTTACATTATGTGTCTTTTAGGGCCATGGCCGGGTTATTGACAGCTTTGGGATTATCATTTGTATTTGGCAATTGGTTTATTAGCAAATTTAGCCAGCTGGTACGCACACCTACGCGTGAATATGTGCCAGATACGCACAAACTCAAGGGTAATGTACCAACTATGGGCGGTTTATTTATAATTGCTAATATTTTAATCTCGGCATTGCTCTGGTGTAATTTGCTAGATTTACATGTCTGGGTTTTTTTAGGAGCGATTTTGCTTTTTGGTGCAATTGGCTTTATCGATGACTGGAATAAATTACATAAAAAACAGGGTATTTCAGCACGGGCTAAATTTTTTTTACAATTGGGTAGCGCGCTGTTAGTAGTAGTAGTTTGGTGTTGGGCTTGTAAGCCTAGCATGGAATTAGTTTTGCCATTTTTTAAAAATATACACCCAAATTTAGGATATTTATTTATCCCGTGGGCCATATTAGTGCTAGTTGGTTGCAGCAATGCTGTGAACCTAACTGATGGTTTAGATGGCTTAGCAATTGGATCACTATTGCCTAATTTTGCAGTTTTTGGCGTGATGGCCTATGTTTCTGGACATGTTTTATTGGCTGAATATTTACAGATACCGTTTATGGCTACATCTGAATTAGCAGTTTTAAGTGCCATTTTAGTGGGATCTTCACTAGGTTTTCTCTGGTATAATACTTATCCGGCACAATTTTTTATGGGTGATGTTGGTTCTTTATCACTAGGCGCAGCGCTGGCTCTATTAGGTCTTATGACTAAGCAAGAATTATTATTAATTATCGCTGGTGGATTATTTGTTTTAGAGACAGTTTCAGTTATTTTGCAAGTTTTATCTTATAAATATATGGGAAAAAAAGTTTTTAGAATGGCGCCTATTCATCATCATTTTGAATTGTTAGGATGGCCCGAATCTAAAATTACAATTAGATTTACCATTATTTCTATCGTGTTGTCTTTGTTAGCCCTAATGACACTTAAAATGCGCTAGTTTTTAGCTATTAGTTTTAGCTAATTGTACACCTAAGTACCAGCGTAAGAAAATAGCACGGGGATCATATTTAGATGTTTGGACCCATTTTATTAATTCTAATGGCTTGTTGATTTTAGCTAAATTATTGGTTGCTTGTTTAATCACATCTAACTCAGATTGTAATTTTCTTATTTCTTTATCACTGTCACCACGTTTTTTGGCTACAGAAATATCACGATAAATATTAGCAGAATATAGATCTAGGTCAGTTTTGAGGGCTTGTAAATCAAAAACTGGTTTTGCTAATAAAAATTTTTCAATTTGTTCATAAATTAAATTAGTAGTTTTGGCAACGACTACGGCTTGGTCTTGATTATTAATTTTAGTTAAATTCAGGTGTGCATGAATAATATTAGCAATATTTTGGTATAACTTTTTAGTTTCAGGATCGTTAGCAGCTAGCTTGCCAGAGTGGTCACGTAACGATTCTAGTAACCCATCTAAGCCACTAATGAGCACATCTAAGCTGTTTTCCACTTGGATTAGCACTTCTTCTTTGGTCATATCAGGACGATATTCATTAATAAAATAAGTATTGATTTGATTGGTTACTTCCATAGCGAAACGTTTAGCAGTGGCTTGTTCTGGTGAACCGTCTTGAACTGTTATTTCAATGGGTGCAGTTGCTACAGCTTGACTAAATAAATCAGTGAAACTAAGCGAAACTAATATTATTACTAGATTTAATAAATTAGTTAATAAGTTAAATTGTTTTTTAAAAATCAAGTTATGTTTCAACATAAATGCCCTTATCTGACTGTATTTTATTGATTAAAATAACTTTTGGCGCCTAAAGCAAGTACACTAATGGCGGCTGCAATAAAAATACGTTTGGTGGTAAATATTGGTCTAAAAACGTAACATTCACCCTCTGGGCAAACCAGAGTGACTTTATCAATGTCATCTACGATAATAATCATGTTATCTGCTTTGCCAACTTTGTGTTCATGAATAATCGTGGTGTAATCTTTATTGCTTAATAAACTGTTGGCGCATAATAATAGTCCAACAAATAGAATAAGATTTTTGATATTCATCTGTTCCAATCTAGTTAATCTAAAGTGGCTTAAGATAAGCGCGTTAGAGTATTATTTATAATAATTTAAGTATAAGTAAAAGAAAAAAAGATTCAAATGGCCCATTTACGACGGGTTAGGAACATTAAACCACCCAATATTAATACTAAGCTAAAGGCACAAAACGGTAATAAACTAGTCATAATTAAGCTGCGTATACAAGAAACTAGCATGACAGTACAGCAGCCTAGTCCCAAGATAGGCAGGGTTAAACTGAGCTTTTGACGTTTATTTAAGTAATATAGTGCTAGAACACAGATGGTATAAGTTAGTGTGCAGCCCAGAGCAGTTAATTGAGGCAAAATTAGATTATTCCCGTGAGTGACTAGTAAATAACCCAGCGATAGTGCCATTTCAGCTAAAATACACATGAAAGCAATTCCGTGTTTATTTAATTTAGTAATTAATTCTGGAAAAAAAGTTAATTTATGACTAGCAAGCTCGTATAAGTTCCAATTATTAGTATAAATAATGCCATAAGAGCCACCCAGTGCCGAAGATGCAATTGCGAGTTGTAGAATTATTGGCAAGTATTGTAATAGTGGGCCCGCATGCATAATTAATCTTTGGAATATTAATGGTAAAGCTTCGAAATATTTAGTGTCAGGAGTTAAATAGCCATAAGTGCTAGTATAAAATAATAGCTGGAATAACGCTGAAATAAACATGACTGTCAGGTAAGAAATTAAGATGGCTTTGGGACCATTTACTTTGGAGTTTTCGATTTTTTTACTAATTGAGCAGCTAGCTTCGAAACCAGCGAAAGCATAAATAATTAGTGGTATAGCTAGTGGCATACTCATAAATAATGGCCAGGAAGTGTTAAAAGCTGCGGGTGTAGCACCGGAAAATAAATAAATCCCGCTAAGAATAATAAAGCAGATTGGTGTAGTTTTTAAGATTATAAACATGTTTTGGATTTTGCTGCCAGTGCGCATATTTAGCATGTTTAGACTAATAAATAGGGCTAAAATAATAATATCGATTACAAAAGCATTAAATTTGGCTAGCCATGGAATTAGTGATTGTGCAATATTAGTGAAAAAGTGAATATTTAGTGTAGCAGAGGACATTTTAGTAATAAAATAGGACCAAGAAGCAAAAAAGCCGGCGGTTAAATTAATTTCAGAATTAGCAAAACTAAAAAATGAACCCTCGGGATAAGCCATTAATAGTTTCGATAAAGATAACGCTAATGGCAGCATGATTAAGCCAACTATAATATAAGCCAATGGGCTAAAAATACCGAGCATTTTGCTAAGCGAGATGCTGTTTACGAATAATCCAGCTCCAAGCATGATATTAATATTAATTAAGATCGCAGCTGGTAGGGATAATAAGTTGCTTTTGGACATGATTTTAATTCCAGATTTTAATTTCAAAAATTTTAAATTTTTAATAATTTTAAGTAATTATAGCTGGCTAACTTTTTTTTAATAGCTATAAATTTTAAAACTTATTGTGTGCTAAGATACATAGCTATTGCACCGGCTATCGCAGCGTTTAGGCTTTCAGTATGACCGGGCATAGGTAAACTAAACTGATAATCACAGGTTTCTAAGTAATTTTTGGGTATGCCATGTGCTTCGTTGCCAATAATTAATAAGTTATTTTTAATAATTTTAATATTCTCGGGTGCTAGTAGGTTTAATTTAGCGTTTGGTGCTAGCGCGCATAATTTTAAATCTTGTTTAAAATTTAATAATTCGGGCCAACTTAACTCGTATA
>CANKVQ010000007.1 GCA_947486885.1 bacterium | reverse complement strand
CAATAGCTTCAATGGTGGCTCTTTCTGCTGGATTTAGTGTCGATAAATCTAGATCATTTGGCATATTAACCTGTAACTCAGTGATGGCAATCTGGAGCTGTTCTGCTAAAGATAGAGCTGGAGTTGGAGCTGGCACGGCGCTAGCAGTTGAATAACCAAACAAAGTTTTAACTTTTTCTAAGGCAAGCGCATTTGAACCTGTCATCAGGGTCAAAATAGCTGATAATATAGTAAGATTTAAATATTTATTAAGAAATAACATTTTGGTACCTCCATCATTATTTTATTATTCTCAATTTAGCATATATCAGGAATGCTGTAAAAAGGGGTACAATCTGCAAATATTATGCTATTTATACCCCTAATTTTAACCTAAAGTAGTTTAACTTAACTAGAGTTTTCCTTAAAAGTTATGTTTTTAGTGTTTTTCTCCTGAAGTAACCAACTCTGCACGCTTAGTTTTAATAAACTCAGTCACCAGTTTTTTGCCAAAAATCTCTAAGTTGAAATTACTGCGCTCAAAGTTAACTAAAGCTTCTTCAAGCGTCTTGGGGAGCGATTGAATATTTAGAGCTTTGATTTCAGAATTATTAAGCTTATAGAGATTGACTTTAATGGCTGAGGGGTACTCGCTATGCTCATCCATTAAACCTTGCAACCCTGTTGCTCCTAGGGCAGCTAGAGCTAGATATGGGTTACATGAGGCATCAGGACAGCGTAATTCAGCTCTAATGGCGTCATCTTGTTTATTATTTACCAGTGGTATGCGAATTAAAGCGCTGCGATTTTTGATGCCCCAGCAAATAAATATTGGCGCTTCAAAATCTGGTACCAAGCGTTCATAAGAATTGGCGGTGGGGTTAAACAGCACGCTAACATCTACCATGTAATCTAGGTTGCCAGTAATAAATCTACGGGCAATGTCAGATAGATAACTAGTATGTTCAGGGTCATAGAATAGATTTTTTTGAGTTTCGGTATTTTGTAAACTATAATGCAGATGCATGCCGCTACCATTAACTTTAGCAAATGGTTTAGGCGCAAAAATAGCAGATAAATGATATTTTTGCGCAATTGATCTAATAATATATTTAGTTAGTACAATATGGTCAGCAATTTTAAGTGCATCGGCATAGCGCAAGACTACTTCATATTGACCAGGTCCGACTTCATGATGAATTTTTTCAATGACAATACCAGCGTTAATTAAGGTCGACAAAATCTCTTGTTTAAAATTTTCAGTTTCAATACTAGTGCTGCAGCTGATATAGTTATCTTGATCAAATGGCTCATAACTATCGGCATCAACTAAATAAAATTCTAATTCTGCCCCAACATTTAACTGTAATTTTTGTTCGGCTAATCTTTGAGTGATTTTCTTTAAAATATAACGCGGATCACATTCATGAACTTCTGTTTCAGATAGGCCAATATCACAAATTACCAGCGCTGTGCGCTCTTCACGCAAGTTTTTGGGCATTAATATCGATGAATTTTTATCGGGTGTCAGATGCATATCGCTATCAGTAATAGCAGTACATCCAGCAACCGAAGAACCATCAAACTTTAAGCCATTTTTAAGTGCAGTTTTAATTTGCGCAGCTGGCACAGTAATCGATCTTAAGTTCCCATTTAGGTCTGTAAATACGAATTCAGCAAAATTGACATCGACCAAAGAGCGCGTGGTGGTTTTGTGTGGAGCTAAAATTTCAGTATCACAACTACTGGTAGTGCAAGATTCGCTGGGCGTATAAACTCCACTACGGGTTACAATTTGATGATTGTAGTTATTTAAATGGGTGATTGATAATAATGCTAATGATAGCAATTTAGTACGATTTGGTTTCATACCAGCTCCTTAAGAAGTATATTAGGTGTACAAAATTATACTCTTAAAGTTCTATTTAAATCTGTTCGGTTTGTAAACCTAGTACTTTTTAATTATAGCGTAATCCAGTGATTTTTTAGTTGATCATGAGCATGAATTATACCAGTCGTTAAATCAAAATACCAAGCGTGCAGTGATAAATCATGATTATCAATATGTCGCTTGATCCAGGGAAAACTATATAAATTCTGCAAAGAATTTATTAGCGCATATTGTTCGCATAAAATAATTTTTTCTTCCAAGGTAGCGTGAAGATACTTAGCCATAACTTGATCATAAGCTGGTTTGGCTAAATCCATCCATTTAGCAACAAAACTATAATTTTTTTTATCTAGTACCTGATTAGTATTTTCGATTAAGCTTCGAATTCCGCCACAGTTTGTATGCCCCAAAATAATTACATGTTTAATATCTAAAAAACAAGTGCCAAATTCTAATGCTGCACTGGTGCCGTGATAAGTGTCGTTATCCTCATATGGCGGAATTAAATTAGCAATATTACGGACCACAAATAATTCACCTGGTTGACAATTAAAGATCATAGCAGGATCAATTCTAGAGTCAGAACAGGTTACCAACATAATTTTTGGTTTTTGCCCAAAAGTGACCAGTTCGTTAAAAATAGTGTTTTTGGAATCGAAAAATTTAGTTTTAAATTTGTGATTGCCAGTAATTAGTTTTTTAATATCTTGATCAAAAACCATGTAGTTTGCCCAGACCAGCTAAATATTTTTACAACTTAAATTTTCATGCTAATGATATATTATAATATTTTTTTGAAAAAAAATTGTTTAGGTAAAACTGTTTAGGCAAAATAAAAAAGTTTTGGAGCACAATGGTAATGTTTTTTAAATATACTTGGCTTATTTTTATGATTACCAATTTTATGATTAATTATAGCACAGTAAGTGTGCCAAAATCTTCTTTAGAAGCCGTTAAGACTGAAATTGAATCTGATTTGCAAGTAGCGATTAAACAAAAAAATCTTAAATTAATTAAAAAATATCAAACAGAGTTGGATAATATTAAAATTAAAATCAAAAAATTTGAACATGACTGGTTAAATTATAAAAAACGTAAACTTTTAACCAAAACCGCTCAGAATAATAATATACAGACTGAGATAACAGAAATTGAAGAGTTATTAAAAAACTATGTATAAATTTAGACAATATTTTTTAACTATAGCGTTATTTGTAGTGTTTTTTTCACAAATTAAAATAGTTGATAGTAAAACGATTATTTGGGATTTAGGTAATACTTTATTTACAGTTTCTAAATTTAAATTTGCACGTGATATTGGGTTTAGTTACTTTATAAAATATGCAATTTTAGATTTAAAAAATCCTAATATACAGCCATTAATATTTGATATTTTAAATAAAATTAATCCTGCCGAAGAATATCCAAGCATAGTAGCAGCTGACAACGAGGGGCGGCCTTTGCCAATTATTATGGATAAGTGGTTAGCAGGTGTGATTTCTGATCAAGAGCTTATGCAGTCGGTAAATGATTTTTTAGGTCACCTAGATAAACAGAAATATTTTATTAGTGAGTATCAAAAAACGTTGGTACAAAAAACTTTAGCAGCTATGTTTAATCCTAAAATTTTAGCTAATACCACTGAACCGATTATGGCTGGTATAGAACTATTGCATGATTGTCATCAGGCCAAGAATTCTGATGGTACCCCCAAGAATGTATTATTTGTTTTGTCTAATTGGGATGAAGCTTCATTTGGATTAGTTAAACAAAAATATGCCCATATTTTTGATACTTATTTTTTACCAGAACATGTAATAATTTCTGGTAACATTGGTTTAATTAAGCCGCAGAAAGCAGCTTATGAATATATAATTAATACTTATGAGCTTGACCGTGCTGATTGTATTTTTATCGATGATCAATATTTAAATACTTTAGCGGCCCAGACTGTTGGGATTCAGACACTACATTTGTGCCATGGTAATTATAGCGCTATCAAAAATATTTTAACTATCGTGGGTGCATTGTAAACTTATTGTAGTGGATTAGGTGTAAAAAACACTGAGCTAATAACTGGTTTTTGTTGTAGATATTGCCAAGCCTGAATAATAATATCGAGCTTATTGCTTTTCAAATAAATTTTACGAAAATGCCAGTTTTTGATTTTAGAAATGGGGGGCTTGGATGGACCTAAAATTTCTAAATATTTTAAATTTTGGGAGTTATTTGTAGGATTAATTTTTTGGGCAAAAGCATGTAATTTTGTGCTTAAAATTAAAGCATCTTGTTTGACCTGTGTTTCAGAATTGTGCTTAATTTCTAATTCTACTAAGCGCACTATTGGCGGATAATTGTGTGTTATGCGATTAGCGAGTTCTGTCTGGTAAAATTTAAGATAATCAGACTCGTTGAGATAATTAAAAATTGGGTGATCTGTTAGCGTTTGTACAATTACCTCGCTATGTGGGCTTTGGCGACCAGCGCGTCCTGCTACTTGTAAAATTTGTTGCAGTGTAGTTTCGGCGGCATTGTACATGGGAAAGTGTAGATTTAAATCAGCCCATAAAATGCCGACTAGTGTGACATGGGGAAAGTGATAACCCTTGGTAATAGTTTGTGTGCCAACTAAAATATCGATCTTATTAGCACTAAAATCAGCCACGATTTGGGGCCACAATTTTTTACTACGTGTGATATCTAAATCAGCGCGAGCGATTTTAGCAGCTGGAAATAATTTAGTTAAGATATCTACTACTTGCTGAGTACCCAGGCCTTTTTTAATAAACTTATTGGTGTTAATTTTACAACCATCACAATTAGTTGGGTAAGCTTGTGTTAGTGCGCAGTAGTGACAACGCAAAGACTGATCAGCGTGTAATGTTAAACTAACAGAACAGTTAGGACAGTTGGGAATAAAACCACATTCGTGACACTGAATAAAGAAGCTATATCCGCGGCGATTGAGAAATATAATAGTCTGTTCTTGGCGATTTAAGCGCGCTTTGATTGCATCTAATAGTTCGCGTGAAAACCAAAAATTTTGCGTACGTTGTTTGTGTTGACTTTCACGCAAATTAACTATTTTAATCTCAGGAAAATTACCTCGATAGCGCTGATAAAGTTTAAAAATATTCCAACTGTGTTTTTCGATATTATAAAGCGCTGCGATTGATGGCGTAGCTGAGCCAAGCACAATTGGAATTTGATTAATTTTAGCACGAATTAACGCACACTCTTTGGTATTAATTTGTGGATGTTTTTTTTCTTGAAAACCAGGATCATGTTCTTCGTCAATTAAAATTAAACCTAAATTTGTGATTGGTAATAAAACTGGTAGATGTACCCCAATAATTAAAATCGGTTTTTGTTGGCGTACTTGGTCCCACAGGGCGCGTTTTTGGGTAATAGTAGTGCCCGAGTGAAAACTAAAAATTGGGATTTGGGTAGTTAATTTAGCGCGTAAAATTTGATCAAAATTAGTGGCTAGTGAAACTTCTGGTAATAAAAAAAGTGTGCTATAGCCCAGTTCAAAATTAGCCTGAATTAATTTGCTATAAATTTCTGTTTTACCAGAGCCAGTTACGCCATGAATTAAATTAGCTTGAAATTTACGATTTTCGGGGTTTAATTGGTTAATTAGATTGTCGAAAACTAGTTGCTGCTCAGTGGTAAGATTTATCACAGGAGCAGTTTGTTCAAGAGCTTTGGTCTTGGAGCTAATTTCCAGGCTACTCTCTGTGGGAATCTCAGGGGCTATTAGTGCTCTCCAAAATCTTTTGAGTAAATAGCTTACTGGTATTTGATAGTAACCACTTAAGTTTTTCATGAAAATCTTATAGTCTTGGTGATTGAGTGTGATTTCGTGATTTAAAGCCGCTCGAATTTTGATCACTTGACCATTATTATCTAGTAAAGGGGTATTAGGGTTTGGTATTAAGATTTTTTCGATCGAGCCTAAAATAGTTTGCCCACGTAGTGGTACAGTTACAATATCACCTACTATAGGTTGAGTAATCCAGTGTGTTGGGACCGAATAGGTTAATGATTTTTGATAACCTTGTAGTGGCCTAACTTGAATATACATAGAAATACCGAAGATATAGAAGACACATAGGCGTTATCAAATGTTTCGATTAGCGTATTTGAATAATAATTTAATATTATCTAATTCTAGAGCAGGATTTACGTTATGACAAAGTTTGTGATTGTTTCGGGTGGCGTAATGTCTGGAGTTGGCAAAGGCGTGGCTTCGGCTTCAATTGCTAAAATCCTGCAAGAGTATGGTTATAGTGTGACACTGATTAAAATTGACCCTTATATAAATTCTGATGCTGGTACTTTAAGACCCACGGAGCATGGTGAAGTTTGGGTTACTTGTGATGGGGGTGAAATCGATCAGGATTTAGGAACCTATGAACGCTTTATTAATCAAGCGATTCCTAAAAAAAACAGTATCACAACTGGTCAGATCTATTCAGCTGTAATAGAGCGGGAGCGTCGGGGAGACTATTTAGGAGCTACGGTTCAGTTTATCCCACATATTACCAATGAAATTGTTGATCGAATTTATCAAGCAGCACAAGCTTATGAAATTGTAGTAATCGAAATTGGCGGCACAGTTGGGGACTATGAAAATGGTGCTTATTTATATGCAATTAAAAATTTGTGTGCTAAGTCGCCAACCCAAAATATTGTACATGCTTTAGTAACTTATTTACCAGTACCGCCACACACTGGTGAAATGAAAACTAAGCCTACACAACAAGCGGTGCGTTTATTAAATCAAGAGGGTATCACACCAGATTTTATTTTGTGCCGCTCAGAGCAACCCATTGATGATATCAGGCGTCAGAAAATCGAATCGTTTGCGCGAATCGGCTTAGATGGAATTATTGCCGCGCCAGATGTGACTTCGGTTTATCATGTACCAGTAAATTTCGAACAAGAACAGCTGGGTCAAAAAATTTTAAAAACGCTTGGATTAGCGCAAAAAAAATTACCTAACTGGGATAGTTGGCAAAACTTAGCAAATCGAATTATCAATACTAGTTTGCCTAAAGTTAAAATTGCGATCGTAGGTAAATATTTAGCATCGGGTGATTTTAGCTTAACTGACAGTTACTTAAGTGTGAAACATGCTTTATTGCACGCCGGCGCACACTTAGGGGTTTATATCGATGTAGCTTGGCTAGATGCGCATGATTTCGAGATAGGAGCTGGTAAAATAGTTGGTGATTTAGAAAAAGTATTGGTAGAAAAATTTAAAAACTTTGATGGGATTTTGATTCCTGGTGGTTTTGGTGCACAGGGTGTTGATGGTAAACTTAACGTGATTACTTATGCGCGGGAACATCAGGTGCCGTATTTGGGAATTTGTTATGGTATGCAACTAGCTGTAATCGAGTATGCGCGAAATTTGTGTAATTTAACTGATGCACATACTACCGAAGTAGCGCCTGATACTGTTCATCCAGTGGTAGATATTTTGCCAATTCAAAGTGACTTAATTAAGGCTAAGGGTTATGGTGGCACAATGCGATTGGGCGATTATAGTGCTCAAGTAAAATTAAATAGTCGAGTCTTAGAGTTATATCAGGCTGCAGGTCGTGCTGAAAAACTAAGTACTGGTGAGGTAATTGTGACTGAGCGTCATAGACATAGGTATGAAATTAACCCAAGTTATATTTCTCAGATAGAACAAGCAGGGTTGGTATTTTCCGGTGTACATGTACGCGCAGATAACACTAGACTAATGGAATTTATTGAGCTACCAAAACACCCATTTTTTGTGGCGACACAGGCGCATCCAGAGTTTAATAGCCGCTTAGAATCACCAGCACCATTGTTTATAGGATTTGTGCAGGCGGCGTGTGAATTTGCTACCAAGAAATTAAAAGATTAGAGATTATGAAAATCAATCAGACTGATAAAATTTATTTAATTGACGGCTCGTCGTTTTTATATCGTGCTTTCTATGGCTTGCAACCAATGCATACGACTAATGGCACCCAAATACATGCTGTATTTGGGTTTTGCCGCATGCTTAAAAAATTAATCGATCAGTATCAGCCTAAATATATTATGTTGGTTTGGGACTCTAAGGGTCGTACGGAGCGTCACGAATTATATCCGGAATATAAGAGTACGCGGCAAATTGTACCCAGTGAATTAATGCAGCAAAAAGATAAGATTATAGAATTTGCAGATATTATTGGCGTACAACAAATTGCGCAAACTGGTATCGAAGCTGATGATATTATTTATTCGTTAGCGCAAGATTATAGTCAGGCTGGACATGAAGTGGTAGTGGTGTCGTCAGATAAAGATTTATATCAGTTAGTTAAAGATTCTAAAATTATAGTCCTAGATTTATTTAAAAATATCACAATTAACCAACAAAAGTTTCAAGAGCTATACAATTTTCCAGTGAAAAAATTAGCATTTTTCTATGCCTTGGTTGGTGATACTAGTGATAATATTCCGGGTGTACGTGGGATTGGCAAACAGGGGGCACAGTTATTAGTTAACCAGTTTGAAGATTTAGATGATCTATATCATAATTTAGATCAAGTGGTTAGTGCGCGATCTAGAACAGCTTTAGAGACTTACGAGTCGGACGCTTATCTAAGTTTGCAGTTATTTTCTTTAAAATATTATAATTTTAATATCCCAGCTCAAGATTTAAAATTTAAAATTCAAGATTGGATTAAAGCACGCGAGTTTTTTATAGAGCTAGATTTTAAATCTCTCTTAAAAGATTTGCCTGCAATATCCAGTGCTTCGGCACAAGCACCCTATTTTGCAGATATCAAAAAATATAAATTTGAAACTGTTATAACAGAGCAACAATTAATTGAACTTTGTGAAAAACTTTCGAACCGTCAAGCTTTTGCTGTAGATACCGAAACTTTGGGATTAGACCCATTTAACGATGATCTAATTGGGATTTCAATTTGCTTAGAACCCGGCACAGCTTATTATGTGCCATTTGGACACACTGGATTGCAGTCAGAACAACTGTTTAATAATAGTGACCCGAATAGTAATAATACTAGTATTAATGCTGGGCAGTCACAGTTAAGTTTTTTAAATAATAATATTTTAAGTAATTCGAATAATTTTAAAAATAGTAACTTACAGTTGGGGCGCAAATTAGTTCTAGAAACACTAAGAGTTTTTTTAGAAGATTCTAAATATTCCAAATATTTACATAACGCTAAATTTGATCAATTGGTTTTGTGGTCTGCGGGAATTAAATTAACTGGAATTACTTTTGATACGATGCTGGCAGCTAGTTTAGTAGCCGAAAATAGTCGTCGAGTGGGCTTAAAATATCTCTCAGAGCATTATTTGGGTGACGATATGTTAACTTATGACCAGGTTGTTACTGATCAAAAATTAACTAATTTTGCACAGGTGCCATTAGATCTAGCTACTAAATATGCTGCTGCGGATGCACATCAGGTATTATTATTGCAAAAAGTCTTAGCGCAAGAATTACAAGCTAAAAATTTAACTCAAGTTTTTACAGAAATAGAGATGCCAATTTCGCAGATTTTATTTGAGATGGAACAGGTTGGGATCTATTTGGACTGCGCTGAGTTAGCTAAATTAGGTTTGGAAGTAGATCGCAAGATCGAACAAATTAAAATTAAGCTACAAGCGTTAGTTGAGTTAGCACCAGATTTTAATTTCAATGCTCCGCGACAAATTGAAGAGCTGTTATTTCAGAAATTAAATTTACCAGTTCAGAAAAAAAATAGTAAAACTGGTAGTTATTCGACTGATCAGGAAGTCTTGATAGAATTGGCCAAAATACACGCAGTGCCAGGATTAATTTTACAATATCGTGAATTAAGCAAATTAAAAAATACTTATATCGATAAATTACCTGAGACTGTTAACCATAAAACAGGAAAAGTACATACTAGTTTTAGTCAAGTAATTACTGCTACGGGCAGATTGGCCAGCTCGAACCCTAATTTACAAAATATCCCTGCTGATGGTGATGGCTTAGGGTTGCAAGTGCGAGCGGCTTTTAAACCAGATCCAGGTTATATTTTTCTATCTGCAGATTATTCCCAAATTGAATTACGTGTGCTAGCGCAACTATCTGGTGATCAACATTTGATTCAGGCTTTTAGGGACAATTTAGATATTCACGCTCAAACAGCAGCTAAGATTTTTGGGGTAGCTATTACAGCTGTGACTAAAGAGCAGCGCCAGTTAGGCAAAAGAATTAATTTTAGTGTGTTATATGGTTTAACTGCTTTTGGCTTAGCTAAAGATCTAGACTTGGATCTAAAAGATGCAAAAGCTTACATAGCCACTTATTTTGAACAGTATCCAGAAGTATCAACTTGGATGGACCAGGTGGTGGCTGAGACTGAAAAATTAGGTTATGTCGAAACTTTGTGGGGTCGCCGGCGTTATATACCAGAAATTTATGAAAAAAATAAAAATTTATATAATCTAGGTCGCAGATTAGCTATTAATACCAAGGCCCAGGGTACAGCAGCTGAAATAGTTAAGTTAGGTATGTTAGCTGTACATAAACAGTTAAAGCAGGCAAATTTGGGCGCTAAAATTTTATTACAAATTCATGATGAATTATTAATTATGGTGCCAATTCAAGAAATACAGGTCACAGCAGCACTAGTTGCGGCGGCACTAGAAGGGGTAGTTGCTTGGCAGATACCATTAGCAGTCAATCTCAAGACTGGTTCAGATTGGGCACAGGTGACAAAATGATGGTTAGTACTTGACTTTTGAACAGATCTTGGGCACTATAACATTTGAAAATGCTATGAAAATGGCAGTCTATAAGACTCTTTTCTATATCAATATTAAAATATTAAATTATTAGACGGATCATAGGGATCCGCAATGTTTTGGAGACACGATGGCAACCAGTAAATCGGGCGGTTCGACTTCGAATGGCCGTGATAGTATAGGCAGACGCTTAGGCGTTAAATTATTTGGCGGTCAAACGGTACATGGCGGCGAGATTATCGTACGTCAGCGCGGGACCAAGTTTCACCCAGGTGAAGGTGTTGGTATTGGCAAAGATGATACCCTTTATGCGAAGCGTGCGGGCGTTTTAAGATTTAACTTTGGTCGTAAGGGCCGTAAATTCATCTCTATAGATGAAGTTACAGTTTGATTCTAAGATTAGCGCTAAATTTTTACTCGGAGAGTGAGTATATATTATGATCGATTTTCTTAAATATCGTTATATTTGTTTTGGATTTTTTTTGTTAGTACTTGGCGCTGCAATCGGTGGCTACTGGTATAATTATCAAAAACATGGCAGTGGATTTAACTATAGTGTTGATTTTACGGGTGGTACACAGGTTTTAGTCAAATTTGCTAAGCCTGTAGCAGCAGAGAAAATTCACCATATTCTTGAAAAGAGCGATAAATTTAAGGGAATTGAAATTCGTGAGTTGGGTGAAAACCAAGCTTTAATTCGTGTACAAGAATTTGAGGGCGATTCACAAGGTATAGGTGGGCGTCTTACAACTGAATTGCAGCAATCTTTAATTGATAATCAGGTGGAGTTATTACGTACAGATTCTGTAGGTAGTTCTGTAGGTGAATCTTTACGTAGCGATTCAATAAAAGCCGTTCTAATCGCACTATTATTAATGTTAATTTATGTAGCGATTAGATTTAAATTTTTATTTGCCATTGGTTCCGTAATAGCATTATTTCACGATTTACTATTTATTTTAGCTTTCTTTTTAATTACACATAGAGAGATATCCATGGATGTGATCGGCGCCATTTTGATGGTGTTGGGTTACTCAATGAATGATACTATTGTGATATTTTCTCGAATCCGTGAAAATTTGAAGAAAATGGCTGGGGATTCAATGGCTGTTATTATTAATACCAGCATTAATCAAACTTTACGTCGTACAACTCTGACTAGCTCGGCGACGGCTTTAGTAGTTTGCTCGTTGATGATCTTTGGTGGTGAAATGTTACGTGGTTTATCGATCGCATTATTATTAGGTATTATTATTGGAACTTATTCTTCTATTTTTATTGCTAGTCCAGTGATGCTTTTATTTTATAAAAACAAAAAAGCATAATTTGAGATTTAGTTGTTTAATTTAGCTATTTAAGGTTCTTAATCTGTATAAATTCATTACCTTTATTTAAGTCCGTAGGGAGACGCTTGGTATGAAAGATACCGCAGAATTAAAAAAAATGTCCGTTCCTGAGTTGAATGCTTATGCCCGCAAATTAGGGATTGTGGGAGCATCGCTTATGGCTAAAACAGATTTGATCGAAAAGCTCGATTATGTACAGCAAAATCCAGAAGCCGAGTTAAAGGTTGAAGGTGTCCTGGAAAAATTGCCGGATGGTTTTGGTTTTTTGCGTTCCGTACAGCATGATTATGTTTCTGGCCCAGATGATATCTATGTTTCACCTTCACAAATCAGAAGATTTAATTTACGCACAGGTAGTACAATTTCCGGCGTAATTCGTAAGCCTAAAGATGGTGAAAAGTATTTTGCTTTACTTAAGGTTGATCAAGTTAATCATGATGATCCTATTAAGCAACTTGATACGCCTTCATTTGATCGTTTAACTCCGCTATATCCGGAGCAAAAATTTGATTTAGAGTGTGATCCAGCGTTAATTTCTACACGTATCATGGATATGTTTACGCCTATTGGCAAGGGGCAACGCGGTTTAATTGTGGCGCCACCTAAAGCTGGTAAAACCATGCTTTTAAAAGAAATTGCTAAAAGTTTATTAGCTAATCATCCAGATATTCACTTATTTGTACTGTTAATTGATGAGCGTCCAGAAGAAGTTTCTGATATGCGCAGGTTTGTTAAAGGCGATCGTGCTGAAGTAGTTAGTTCTACTTTCGATGAGACTGCTAATCGTCACGTACAAGTTGCGGAAATGGTTTTAGAAAAAGCTAAGCGTTTAGTAGAGGCCGGAAATCACGTAGTAATTTTGCTTGATGCAATCACACGTTTAGCACGTGCTTATAATACTATTGCGCCTGCTTCTGGCAAGATTCTCACTGGTGGTATCGACGCTAATGCTTTGCAACGTCCTAAACGTTTCTTTGGTGCAGCACGTAATACTGAAGAAGGTGGCTCGCTTACAATTTTAGCTACAGCTTTAGTAGAAACTGGCTCCAAAATGGACGAAGTGATTTTTGAAGAATTTAAGGGTACTGGTAATATGGAAATTAACTTGACCCGTAAGTTATCTAATCGTCGTACATTCCCAGCTTTCGATTTATTAACTTCTGGTACTCGTCGCGATGATTTATTGCTTCCTGAAGCTACTTTAAATAAAGTTTGGGTCTTACAGAAATTCTTAGCGACTATGAATACTGTCGAAGGTATGGAATTCTTGATCGACAAAATGAAGAAATTTAAAACCAACGAAGAGTTCTTAGATTCGATTAATAAAAAGAATGGTGATGTCACTAGTTCTACTAATGGCTCTGCCAGTAGCAGCAGTAGTAGTAGCTCTTCCAGTAAATAATCTTCTATTTCCCACTCGTTAGATTGTGTATAATTTTTAGAATTTTTTAGAGCCTGTAAATTATTTATGATTGGCAGGCTCTTTTTGCGATCTAAGTTATAAATTACTTGACTGTAACGATTAAAAGTTAAATATTATAGCCCGTAAATTAATTTTAATTTTACTTATGCTGATGGAGTGTATATGAAATTTAATTTTAATTTAAATTTTATACTTAT
>CANKVQ010000006.1 GCA_947486885.1 bacterium | reverse complement strand
AGAAAAATTTAATAAAACTTTAATTGAGTCTTCGTTAGATTTAGGCGCGACACATTGGCAAACTTTCTGGCGCATTACAATCCCGTTATCATTTAGTGGGATCCGTACTGGTACGCTGTTGGTTTTTGTGATGAGCTTTGGCGAATATGCGATTCCAATTTTAATGGGTGGCAGCAAAACTTTTTATGTCGGTGGATTAATCACGGAATATTTCTTAATTGCGCGCAATATGCCTAAGGGCGCAGCATTTACAGTGTTAAGTGCGCTAGGTTTAGGCTTAGCGCTTTTATGTATGCTGGGTTTAAGCGTGTCAGGTAAAACTAAAAATAGCGCTAAAAATTCTGGGGCAAGTTAAGCTTATGCGTATTTCCAATCGCTTAATTTTGCCATTAATAGCGCTAGCTGTGTATAGTTTTTTGTACTTGCCAATTATTGTCCTGGTGATTTTTTCGTTTAATAATTCAGCAATTTTGTCTTACTATTGGTCTGGCTTTACGCTAGATGCTTATTATAAAATATTTCATAATCCAGAGTTATTAGTCGCATTAAAAAATTCTTTAATTGTGGCTACTAGTTCGGTGTGCTTAAGTGTCACAATGGGCGTATTATTAGTTTGGGGTTTGTTTCAACAAGTTGGGCGTTGGTTTTCGGCTTTTTATATTACTGTAATTGTGCCGGAAGTTATGATCGCAGTGGGTCTTTTGGGTTTATTTACACTATTTAATATTCCATTAGGATTTTTAAGTTTAATTATTGGGCATACTCTAATTGGTTTAGGTTTTGTAATCCCGTTAATTTATAGTCGCATGGATGAATTAGATTATCGTTTAGTTGAAGCCTCGTTAGATTTAGGGGCCACTAAATGGCAAACTTTTAGATTAGTAATTTTGCCGTTATTAGCACCAGCAATTATCTCAGCTAGTTTACTAGTTTTTATTATCTCTTTAGATGATTTTTTAATCTCTTTTTTCTGTGCCGGTGCAGCTTCACAAACTTTATCGCTCTATATTTTTTCAATGATCCGAGCTGGCATTTCACCTGAGATTAATGCGCTGTCCACACTCATGTTGTTAGTTAGCACGATTTTAGTTAGCGCATTTTCTATTTTAAGTAGCAAAGAGTAGTGGGGTATATAAATCGTGAAATTGTTTAATTATTTCAAAAATTATTATTTTAAATATTTTATGCGTTTGGTTATAATCAGTTTTTGGTTAACCGTAATTTTAGGCAGTTTTTATGCTGTTAATTATTTAACTCAAAATATTTCTGAACAAAAGACTATTAATATTTTTACTTGGATTGACATGATCAATCGTGATAGTATCAGTGAGTTTGAGCAGCAAACTGGCATTAAAGTTAATCTCAGTTATTTTAGTAATGCTGAAGAACTGTTAACTAAGTTAAGATTAACTAATGCTAAAGATTATGATCTAATTTTAGTAAACGATTATGCGATTGTGTCGTTAATTAAACATGATTTAGTGCAAAAACTTGATAAAACTAAATTAAAATTTTGGTCAGAAATCGAACCGAATTTATTAAATAGTTATTATGATCCTCAAAATTTATATTCGATGCCGTTTTATTGGGATATTTATGGTCTGGGTTATCTTTCAGAGAGCTTAACTCAAAATAAGTATCTATCAGAAAATTCTGAGCTTAGCTGGGAGTTAGTATTTGATACTCAGAAAAATAATTATAATTATAAAATAGCGATGCTCGATAATGGCCTAGAAGCGATACTTTGTGCCGGGCAATATTTATTTAAATCAGCTGATAATTTACAATCAGCACAATTGCCTAAAATTCGCGAATTATTAATTAATCAAAAAAGATTTATTGCAGCTTATACTGATGAAAAAGCGGGCTTTTTATTAGCTGCAGGTGACGTACAAGTAGCTGTTACGCAAAGTGCGTTTATACACCGTGTACTTAAACATCGGCCAGAGATTAAATTTGGGATTCCCAAAGAGGGGGGTTTTATAATTGTAGATGCTTTGGTAATTTCGAAATACAGTACTAAACTAGACTGGGTTTATCAGTTTTTAAATTTTATTTATCAACCTAAATTTATTGATCAAACTGTCACTCAGTTTGCTTACTTACCAGTTTTAAAGACTAGCTTAAAACAAGCAGATTTAAATTATCTAGGTGGTTTAGATAAGTTGTTGCAACAAGATTTTAAAAAATTACAATTTTTTAAGCGTAATTTACCGTTACAAGATGTAAATAAAATTTGGGTCGATGTTAAAGCAGCTTAGTTAATATTCGAAAGAGCACATGTCAGTAGAAAATAAATTTCAATCACAAAAATTTTACGTCACTACGCCGATTTATTATCCCACGGCTAAGCCACATTTAGGTTCGCTATATTCGACATTGTTAGCAGATGTAGCAGCACGTTGGCATAAATTACTAGGTGCCCAAGTTTTTTTCTTAACTGGTACAGATGAACATGGTCAAAAAATTGCCCAAGCTGCTGAAAAAGCTGGTGTTAGCCCGCAGCAATTTGTCGATAATTTAGTTGGTGAATATACCAGCATGTGGCATAAATATGAGCTGGCTTACACGCGTTTTATTAGAACTACTGATTCAGATCATGTGCAGGCAGTGCAACTCTGGTTACAAAAGTTAATTGATCGCAATTTAATCTATAAAGCTAATTATACTGGTTATTATTGCACACCCTGTGAAACTTTTATAACAGACCTAGCCTACGTCAAATCGCAAGATATAGAGCTGGTCTTGTGCTCTACATGTCAGCGTCCAACTAGTTATTTAGCCGAAGAAAATTATTTTTTTAGATTATCGAACTATCAAGCTAAATTACTAGATTTTTATGCTCAGAACCCCAATTTTATTGTGCCTAAAGAGCGTTTAAACGAAGTCATTAAATTTGTCGAGTCTGGTTTAAGAGATCTCTGCTTGTCGCGTAGTACAGTTACTTGGGGCATTAAATTTCCGGGTGATAATAAGCATGTAACTTATGTGTGGGCCGACGCGCTAAATAACTATATTTCTGGTGTTGGTTACGGTAATTCAAATAAAACTAAAGAATTTGATTTTTGGTGGCCGGCTGATTTGCATGTAATGGGCAAAGATATCGTGCGATTTCATGCCGTTTATTGGCCCGCGTTTTTATTAGCTAGTGATTTGCCGTTACCGAAACAATTGTTAGTGCACGGCTGGCTAAAAGTTAACGATCAAAAAATGTCTAAGTCGCTAAGTAATACTATCGACCCTGAAGAGCTATTAAATAATTATGGTGCTGATCCAGTCCGATATTATTTAGTTAGCCAAATGGCGATTACGCGCGATTCCGAGTTTAGTATTGTTGATTTAGAACAAAAAATTTCGAGTGACTTAGCTAACGATTTAGGTAACTTACTTAATCGTACAGTTCAGTTAGCAGTACAAAATAACTGTGTTAAAATTCCAGTAATTACTAACTGGTCTGAAAGTTCGCAAAAACTAAGATCTAGTTTATTAGAAATTTTAGATACTTACGCTCAGTATATGCATGATAACTATTACTATTTAGCACTAGCTGAGCTCTGGAAATTAATTAAGCTGACTAACGCGTTTTTTCATACTCAAGCACCGTGGGTCTTAGCTAAAACTGATTGTAATAAATTTATCGAAATTCTCTCAGCCGTTTGTCACGTTTTACGAACTGTGGCAATTTTAAGTTGGCCCGTTTTGCCAACTAAATCGCAACAGTTGTTGCAGCGTTTAGGACACGAATTAGCATTAGATTTAAAACCAAATAATTCTAAAAATTTAATTCTCGAATTAAAAAATAATCACTGGGACTTAGATTTTAACTTACAAGCTGGTGAGCCCTTATTTACTAGATATGATCAAAATTTAAAAATTAAAGTTACCGAAAAAACTAATATGTCTGTAGAAAATATTAATCAAGGGAATATTAATAATTATATTGGCATCGAAGATTTAACTAAAATAGAGCTAGTAGTTGGGACAATTATTAATTGTGAAGCGATCGAAAAATCTGACAAATTATATAAATTACAAGTTGATTGTGGCGCTTATGGCACACGCCAAATCTTATCTGGTATTAAGCAATATTTCGCGCCCGCAGATTTATTAAATCGCCAAGCGCTATTTGTCTTAAATCTAAAGCCCAGACAAATGCTGGGCTTAGAATCTCAAGGCATGATGTTATTAGCCAAAGATGCGGAAAATAATTTGCAGCGTATGGCGCCGATTGCACCTGTGCCTAATGGCACGCGTTTAGCGTAAAATTTTGCTTTATGTCTTAAGTCTTGGCTTCGGCTTCGAGAATGGCCTTAATTCGTTGCATACGCTCTGCTATAGTATCTAGGCGCGCAAAAGTTCTAATCCTGACTTTTTCTAAGCAGATTTTTACAATATTTTCTAACTCGTTTAATAGTTTACTTAATGTACTATCAGTAAACAATAACTCAACATTTTCTAGTTCAGCTAATAATTTTTGAAATTTCTCTGCAATATAGTTATGTTCCTCAGTTACAGCTAATAAATCTCGGGCTATTTGCTCGATAACAAGTTTTTTATGCTGAATTATAGTCTCCTTGTAATTATTTAATATTCGTTGATTAATCGTATATTTGCGTTTACCAAGTTCAGCGGAAAATTCTTGACTGTCTGTATCCAGGGAGTTTATGCCAGAAATATTATCTAGCCACTTTTCTTCAGCTAAAAGATCTAAAGCGTTATGAGTAATGGTATATATATTTTCTAAATACATGCGTGGCAAATCACTAATTTGTGCGTTTATTCCGACGATTTGCGTTAATAACTCAGGATCCTTAGACCATGAATAGTTACGTTCGGCATTGTAGAGTTCTGCTTTAATAGTGGCAATAAAATTCCTAATACTATGATTAGCAGTCCACTGATTGGGTCTAAATTCTCGGCGGGCACTGGCATATTCACGATCAACCGCTAGCGCGTTCTTAAGTACTACGGCTGTAGCCAATAACGGTGCTAACTCGTTGTTCATTGTTTCGTAAGCACACATTACTTTTTCTGTTATAGCCTCAATATCACCCTCCGGTTTACTTGCGCCACCGCCACCGCCACCACTACCACTACCGCCGCCCCCCATGCCACCGGCACTTGCTCGTGCTGGTGCTGCTGCTGCAGTAGCAGTATCTGGTCTTCCTGATAATGTAGCTAATTCTGCACGTAATTTTTCTAATAAAGCTGCTTTAGTAGCTGCTGAACCAAAGTGTTTAATTAAGACTTTAATTCCCGGATCTTTATCGCCAGCTGCTGCTTCTACTGCGGTTATAGCTCTAGCTATATTTTCTGGAGTTCTAGGCAACGCTTTTAACGAACTCCCCTGACCAAAGGTTAAAGGACAAAAACCTGGCGTTGCCCAGGTTAATATCAGCACAGTTGTGATTAATAAATTTAATTTCATAATTTTATCATCCTATTTAAATTTTAAAATAATCTAGAATTTTATTAATAATTACAGGTTAATAGTTTTGATAACTAAAACTCAATAGTTTAATTTTTTTGACTAAAAGTTGTTAATATAACTAGCTTAATTCTTAAAACTATTGATTTTTAAATTTAAAAAAGTTTATTATGGTAATTCGATAGCAATAATAGATAGGGGTAATGGAGTTAATGGGGTGTTATGAAGGCTATGGAGGTTATAGTGGCTCAATTAATGGTAATTTTATGTCTGTTATTATCAGCTGGATTTACAGTATTATTGTGCAATTTTGGGGTTAAATAGTTTTTAAATAGGTTTATTTCAAGCTTAAAACTTTAATCAGGCTTAATTTTTTTAGCTATTTTCTTAGCAGGCACAGTTTTTTTAGATTTAATTTCTGCTTGGGATTTAGAGCTCTTAACTGGGACAGTTTTTTTAGACTTAGCAGTTGTTTTGCTAGTACTAGACTTGCTGGTACTAGTTTTAGTAGTTTTACTATTTTTAGTTTTATTACTACTTTTAGCTAAATAAGTAGCTTTCGAACCGTCAGAGCTATAAGTACAAGTCTTGGCACCGCAGCTGTAAATTTCTTGTCCAGATTTATCAGTTTTTTTACTTAATATAGGTAGCTGGCAGAGTGGACAAGCTTGTTGTACCAGCTCGCCGAAGATTGCAAATTGACACTTAGGATAGTTGTTGCAACCCCAGAAGCTGCCACCACGCCATTGGCGTTTGATAATATCGCCAGTTTTGCAAATCGGGCAGTGTATACCCAGCTTTTCGACTTGGATATATTTACAAGCTGGATAACCAGAACAAGAAATAAACGGCCCAAAACGGCCGATCATTTTACGTAATTTATTAGTATTACACTTGGGGCAAGTTTCTGGTAATAACTCAGCTTTATTAGCTTGTTTTTCTAATAATTTAAGCTCGCCAGTTTCTGTTTTTTCAAAGTTACAAGTGAAATTACATTCTGGGTAACCAGCACAGCCTAAAAATTCACCATTTTTGCTAAATTTAATGACTAATTTACGCTCATGACACTGTGGGCAACTAATATCAGTGACCTGTGGTGCCCGTGCACCAGATTCTTGGAAGCGTTCTAAGTCAGCTTTAAAATTAGTATAAAATTCGTTTAATAAACTATCACGCTCGAGTGTGCCATCGGCAATTTTATCTAGATCTTCTTCCATGTGGGCGGTAAATTTAGGATCCATGATATGGGGTAAATTTTCGACTAATAGTTTAGTCACAGCTAAGCCCAATTCTGTGGGCATGAAACGTTTTTTATCGTTTAGGGTTGTATATGAACGTTCACGAATAGTATTTAAGATCGTAGCATAAGTACTTGGTCGACCAATTCCCTCTTTTTCTAGCTCTTTAACTAATGTTGCTTCAGAATATCTGGGCGGTGCTTGGGTAAAATGTTGCTTAGGGTCAATTTTATTTAGATCTAACGCTTGTTTAGCAGCTAAATCTTTGGGGATTTTAACAATTTGTTCCGCGTCTTCTTCGTCGAGATTATAAACTTTTAAGAAGCCGTCAAAAATTAAAGTAGATCCGGTAACTTTAAACTCAAAATTATCTGGTTTATGGGCAGTGTTGTCAGTACCAATAATAGTAACTTGGCGCTGAGCATAGACTGCTGGGTTCATTTGGGTAGCAATAAATCTTTGCCAAATTAATTTATAAAGCTTGGCTTGGTCAGCAGCAACATATTTTTGGACTATCTCTGGAGTTAGCTCAGTTTTAATGGGCCGAATTGCTTCGTGGGCATCTTGAGCTTTGCCTGCTTTAGCATAAACTTTGGCGCTTGCTGGTAAATAATCTTTGCCATAACTATTAGAAATATATTCGCGTGCAGATTTTAGCGCTGAATCTGCAATTCTAAGCGAATCTGAACGCATATAAGTAATTAAGGCAATCGGCGCATTTGGGTCATCCAGCGTGACGCCCTCGTATAAGTTTTGCGCGATTTGCATAGTTTTCTTAACTGAAAACCCCAATCTATTATAAGCAGCTTGTTGTAAAGTACTGGTCATAAAGGGGGGCAATGGGTTTTTAAGCCGTTGTTTATCTTCAATCGAACTAACAGCGTATTGGGCTTGTTGTAATTTTTTAGTGATAATTTCAGATTCAGCTTGGGTTTTTGGCTCCGCTTTTTTACTATTAATTTTAGTTAACTGAGCACTAAATTCAGCTAATTTAGTTTTAAAAATCGCATCGATGGTCCAATATTCGACTGCTTTGAAATTTAAAATTTCAGTTTCACGATCACAGATTAAGCGCAAAGCTACTGATTGAACACGTCCGGCTGAGAGTCCCTTAGATATTTTGCGCCATAAGATTGGCGATACTTGGTAACCTACCCAGCGATCTAATACCCTACGAGCTTGTTGAGCGGCTACCTTACGGGTATCTATTTCACCGGGATGGGCGATCGCTTCGAGAATGGCTTCTTTGGTAATTTCGTTAAAAGTAATTCTGAAAATTTTAGTACCTTTAGGGATCACTTTGGCGATATCTTGACCAATATGCCAGGCGATAATTTCACCTTCACGATCTGGATCGGGCGCTAAATAGATTTCGCCACATTTTTGGGCTTCCCGGACAATCTCAGTAATTACTTTTTGTTTATCTTTGAGTACGTCATATTCTAGGGTGATTTCACCAGATTTGGCAATCTCGACTCCAATTTTACGAGGAGGTAAATCTTTAATGTGCCCGATAGTGGACATGACCCTGAAATCACGGTCTAAAAATTTAGTAATAGTTTTAATTTTGGCAGGTGATTCGACAATTAGTAATTTTTTCATAACCCAGTACTCCCCCTAAATGGAATCCCCGTTTTTCATAACTCTGTTCTAAGCACAAAGCTAATTTAGCCCTAATCTATCAACCAGTAAGTTACACATAAACTATAATTTTCAATAAAAATATATTTTATAATAAGGTAATTGTTTTCTAAAAGTCAAATATCATGCCAATATCTAGTTATTAACAGCTAGTTAATCATGGTTCGATACTTTTTCGCTCAAGACCCAAAAGCTTTCGGCCGCGGCTCTTAATTATTGTTTATATCAGGTTCCCGATCTTGCTCCAACTTAAAGCTTTGCCATTGGGCCAGTTTTGATTTTTGTTACCATTATAAATCACATCTAATTAAAATTTGGTTTATGCTTACTTTTTCGGAATCCAATTCCGGATTAGTAATAGTTTAGGCTAGGTTGGTTTAGAGAAATACAAGAGTTTTAGAGGTCTATGTAAAAACTGACAAATTATCTTAGGGGCGCTATATTTACTAAAATTTAATTAATAATTAACAATTTTTAAATAATTCAGAGCCAGTGGTTTGAGAGTTTATGAACTATTTTTTTAAATTTGCCGCTCCGCAGTTACTATTACTTAGTGCTATAGTTTTGCTAGTAGCAATATGTAGTTGGTTTTATGCACGTAAAATTAAATATAAGTATCCGTTAACTAATTTGATTAGTAATTATTTAGTGCAAAATAAAGTTGGAATTAGAAATTATGCCCGTCCAATTTTATTTATTTTAAGATTAATTACTTGTTTATTGTTAGTTTTTTTATTGGCACGACCCCAGCTAATCGACTATTATTCCAAAATTAAAGTGGATGGTATCGATATAATTTTAGCATTAGATGTCTCTGGTAGTATGCAATTATACGACAGTGAGCATGAAAAACGTAGCAGATTTGAAATTGCTAAAGCTGAAGCATTAAAATTTATTGATCAGCGTGAAAACGATGCCATGGGTTTAGTAGTTTTTGGCAAATATGCGGTTTCACGTTGTCCACTAACACTGGATAAAAAAATTTTGGAAAAGATTATTGCAGAATTGCAACTTGGTTTTATTAATCCTAATGGCACTGTATTAGCACAAGCTTTAGTGACAGCCGCTAATCGTTTGCAGCATTCTAAAGCTAAAAGCAAAGTGATTATTCTATTAACCGATGGTAAGCCGACTCCGGAAGATATTCAACCTGGTTTAGCTTTAAAACTATTGCAAGAATTAAAAATCAAAGTTTATACCATTGCCATTGGTGACTTACGGGGTGCTTATATCGATACTTTCTTTGGGCGGCAAGCTGTGCCAGTCGAATTAGATTTAGATTTACTAGAGCGAATTGCTCGCGAGACTGGCGGTCAAAGTTTTTTAGCTAAAAACACGCGCGAATTAAAGCAAATTTATCAAAAGATCGACCAGTTAGAAAAAGTAGAGCACAACTCAGATGTTTTTACGAACAGCTATGAGTTAGCCTGGGTTTTCTTGTTAATAATTATTAGTTTAATTTTGTTAGAATTGGGTTTACGAAATTTTATCTGGCGCAGTATAAATTAAAGTCTTAAGCGCACAGTAGTCGAGGGATATTGCAAGTAGGAGCATTATGAAAACTTTCTTAACAAATTTGCGGTGGGGTGACTGGGCGTTTAGCAAATATTTTGGCTTAAATTGGTACTGGTACTTAGTAATTTTAGGTTTATTTTTAATTTTTTATCGCGTTTATTCTCAAAAAAAATTATTAAATAAATTTATTAAAACTAGCTTAACTGGTTATTCGAAAATTAAGTTATATTTTAAAACTGTATTATTAATTTTAAGTTTAATTTTTTTGGGTTTAGCTGCACTAGCGCCACAATTAGCTGAGCCTGGTAAGTTAGTACAACAGCGGGGGCGCGATGTTTTAATTGCTTTAGATGTGTCGCGAAGCATGTTGGTACAAGATTTATCTCTGAATAGATTAGAGCTAGCTAAGATTAAAATTAAAAAATTAGTGCAGCTATTAGCTGCAGATCGCGTAGGCTTAATCTTATTTTCTGGTACCGCTTTTGTACAATGCCCGCTGACTAAAGATCGTGCGGCATTGCAAATGTTTTTAGATGATGTAGATGTCGAAACTATTTCAGCTGGCGGAACAGCGTTAGGCTCAGCGATTACAACAGCACTGCAGATGTCTGAGCATAGCGCTACTGAAATAGCACAAACTAAGCTTTTAGTAATATTTACGGATGGTGAAGATTTCTCGGCTGATTTACATACTGTTGAACAGCAAGCATTAGCGCAACATTTAGATATTTTTACGGTGGGAGTAGCGTCATTGGATGGCGGCCCGATTCCGACTTATGATCTGCAGGGCCAGCAAGTTGGCCATCAGTTAGATCAGTCTGGTAAAGTAGTAATTTCGAAACTGAACGAACAAGTGTTAGCTGATTTAGCCCAAGCATGTCATGGTTTGTATACTCGCGTTAGTGAACAAAACGACAGTGATTTGCAAAAAATTAAATTAGCCATCGAGAAATATGAGCGACAGTCTTTTGGGGTTAAACAAGAGCAGCGAAAAGAGCTATACCCATATTTAGCTGGCGCTAGTTTAGTTTGCTTGTTATTAGAATGGTTAATATAAATTTGCGTGTTTAGCCTGTGAAGTTTATACTTGCTTTACGATTAAAAGAACTTAATTTTTAAATTTTAAATCATGGAGAGAGCATGTTTTTAGGGCGAAAAGCTGCTCTGATATTATCAATAGTTTGGCTAATAATTGGTTCGTTAAGTATACAAGCTAATTTTATAACAGATTATCTGGCTAATAGTGCTTATCAAAAAAAAGATTTTACAACAGCTGAAAATTATTACCAATCACAGGTGCAAAATAACTATCAAGATAGTACGGCATTATATAATTTAGGGGTTGCTGCTTATCAAAATAAAAATTATATCGAGGCGCGTAAATGTTTCGAAAAAGTTGGGGCTACAGAAGCTTTAACTACTAAAAAACGTGCTGAAGCGTATTTTAATGCTGGTAATAGTAGCGTACAGTTAAACGAACTAGAAAAAGCATTAGAACAATATAAAACAGCTTTAAAATTTGATCCTAATGATCAGCGCATTAAAGACAATTATGAGAAATTAAAAAAAATCTTAGAACAGCAAAAAAATAATCCCGAAAAAAATAAGCCCGATAATCAGCCAGATCAAGCAGACCCAGATCAAAAAGACCAAGATTCTAAAGATAATAATTCTCAAGAAAATCAAGATAATTCTAGCAAGCAAAATCAAGAACCCAAGAGCCAAGATTCTAAAAATAATTCTGAGCAAAAAGATAGTGAACCCAAAGATCAAGCTGGTGACCAGAAATCCAAAGATACTCAGGTGCCCAAAGAAAATTCAGGGTCGGATCAAAAAAATTCTGCAGAGAATAAGCCGGCCCCAGTAAGCAATTCTGGCGAGCAAAAAAATAATTCAGGGCCAGCGCAACCAGTATCAGCAAGTAATTCTGAGCCAGATCAAGCAGCTAAACTAGATCCAGAATTAAAAGAATTAATGCAAGTTGCGCAGGCTAGTGATCGAGAGGCCAATAAGCAGATTATGCGTTATCAGATGAACCAACAAGGTAACCATGAATCAATAAAGCAGGGCAATAATTGGTGATTAGAGTTATAAGTTTACTATTTTTAATATGCGCTAATTTTAATAGTTATGCTTTAGACACGCAAGTGACACTAAGTATGCATGATCATTTTGGACAAATTTTAAGACAGCCGATTGCTGGGGTACCATTTACAGTAGATTTAGATCTAGAAAGTGGGCAACAACAGACTGTTACTTTAAATAAAATTGTAAATTTAGAAAACTTTGAACATAAAAATAATGGGGTAGTTAATCGTTTAAATATAATTAATGGGGTGGCGCAAACGCATAAAACTTATAGCTACTTAGTGCGTATTGATCAGTCTGGTAATTTTACACTGGGACCCGCTGAATTATCAGTAAATGGTAAATTAATTAAATCTAACCAGTTAACGTTTCAAGTTATAGATAATACTAATAATAATTTAGGTAACTCTGGGCCAGATAATACAGAACCAGTTGGTAATTTAGATAGTAATTCTGGAAATAATAATAATAATGGGTCTAGAAATAGTTCTGGACAGGCTAATAATAATTTACGTAATGAGCCGATTTTTTTAAAACTATTGGGGCCAATCAAACCTGTTTTTGTGGGCGAGAAATTTAAAGTTATTATTAGAATTTATAGTAATTTAGAGCAATTACAGTTAACTAATTTAGAACAGGTTAGTCATAAAAGTTTTAAAATTGGACCAGTAAATAAAGCTAGTTCTGGCACCATTGTAATCCGTAATTCTACTTATAGTTACCAAGATTATGAACAGATTTTAACTGCAGCGCAGGCTGGTGATTTTTTAATTCCGGCTTTGGCATTAGATTATGCAGTACCTAACCGTAAATCAGGCTGGTTTTTTATGAATTCTTATAGTTCTCGTCAGACTTATTCGAATAGCTTAAAAATTACAGTACAAAATTTGCCGCAAAACAAATTTAATAACACTAAAATTAATTATGTTGGTGTTTTTAAAGATTTGAAACTTACAGTTAATAAGTCAGATTTAACTAGAGGTGAGGGCGGGTTAATTAGTTTAAGTTTAACTGGGAGTTCTGAACGGCCATATGACTTAGATGATCTTAAGTTAGATCAGTTAGAATTACCAGATAATTTGCGAACTTTTTATTCTAAAACAGAGCGTTTGGGGCCAGCTAAATTACAGTTTGATTTTGTGGTACAAGGTTTACAAATCGGTGAATTTACAATTCCAGCTCAAAAATTTATTTTTTTTAATCCGGAAGTTCAAAAATATCAAGAATTAACTACTAAGCCCATAAAATTAGTAATTACAGAGCCAGATAATAATTTAAATCATATAAGTAATAGTAAAAGTAACACTAAAAAAAATTATGCTTTAAGTTCTTGTGCTGACTTACAAATTGATCATGAAATTAACCCCATTATTTGCAGCTTAAATCTAAATACTGGTCGTAAGTTGTTAATCCCAAAGAGTTGGTTTTTAAATTTAACTAGTTTGCTACTTTTATTTTTAGTTGGGTTAGGCGGGCTAGCTGGTTATAAATATTATATTAGACAAACTGTTTATGTACGAAAGCGGGCTTTTAGGCAGGCTGAATTAGATTTAAAGCAAGTGACCAATATTCAGGGTGTGTATCAAGTATTTTTAAATTTATTTAATAAGCTGGGTGTTAAAAATTTTGGAATTACTAGTTATAGTGCTAGTGATTTAAATTTTCAGACACAAGTAATTAGCTGGACAGAATTTTGGCAAATTTTGGTACATGCTAGTTTTGATAAATCTAAAATTAGTCCAGATAAGCTGCAAGAATTAGTTGCTGTATCACAAAATTGGCT
The DNA here is from genome assembly GCA_947486885.1 of bacterium. Lineage (GTDB taxonomy): Bacteria > Babelota > Babeliae > Babelales > JABDEC01 > CANKVQ01. Next base: position 417 of record CANKVQ010000006.1, on the reverse strand, counting down.
GAAATTTTGGGAGGGTAAGCTATGAAATGGGTTATGCAGTTGATGCTTAATTTTGGGTTATTAAGTTGCTTAAATTTAAATTCTGCTACAAATCAAGAATATTTTTTATCCGGTAATCAGTTGTACCAACAAGCTCAATTTCAAGCTGCATTAACAGAATACCAGACGATAAATCCCAAAAGTAGTGTGATTTGGTATAATATGGGTAATTGCGCTTATCATTTAGAGCGATATTTAGAAGCTTGTTTATTTTGGAAGCGAGCGCAATTGTTAGAATTAAAAAATCTTGGTTATGCTACTCATTTAGCGCGTACTTGTGCCCAAAATTTAGTTCAAGCACAAACTAAAATTATCACGGCTGGCTTTAAAATAGTACCAAAATTAGCAACTGATTTTAATAATTTTAATAATAATAGT
>CANKVQ010000005.1 GCA_947486885.1 bacterium | reverse complement strand
TAGCCCCGTACTCAGAGTTAAACCTGTGAAAAACTGTTTTTTAGTAATTTTTAATAAATTTTTTAGATTCATGATTTTATACTCCACTTATTTTTATACTAAATTTTTAAATTTACTTATTTAAAGCGTAACAAATGTCTAATCATAGCGCAAAAGGTGGCTATTTAAGGGGTTTTCTGGGTATTAACGAGCGATGCGAGCTAAATCGTTAATCAATTGTTGCCACTCTGGTGATTTACGGTGGCTGTATAGCCCCTCAGCGCAGTTATTTTGCAAGTATTTAGCTGCAATTAACGGGTTGGCACAGTTTAAGACCGATAGCGTATCAGCTCGTTCTTCACAAAAAGCTTCGTAAGCCGTGGTGTCTAGTCTAAGGTTAGTATTTTTAGCTTTTAGCCTACTGAGCAGTGTTACAGTTAAATTATCCTGATATTTAATATGACAGAGTTCATGGCCAATCAATTGGGCAAATAATAGCTGACAGCTAATCTTGTGCCCATTATGTGAAATAATGTTATCAGTATTATTACTTAGATTTTTTACTAAATGACTATCAGTATTGATACCTATAAAGTGCTTGCCTGGAGTTAATGCACTGCAATACGCAAACATTTTGATATTAGCATTAGCAGCAACGGCAGTGTAATTTAGAGATTTACAGTTACCGATAATAATTTGATTTAAATCGCCGCCGCAATTTTTAACTAAATTACAGATTAGTTTGATCTTATTGTTATCGAAGATATTTGGTAAATAACCACCAGGATGAGTTGCTAAGCAGTGTTCGGCATTGGCTAAAAATTGGTCAGTTTTAAGATTTTGACTATAAGCTTGCTTTAAAAATTGCTGATTTTGCCGATTCTGGCAATTGATTTGCTGTTCTGTTGCCCCATAATTTTGCAAAATTTGAGCTTTTTTAGCAGCTAGACGATTAATTTGGGCTTGTTTAATAGCCTCTATAGTACATTCTGAAGTTTGGGCTTGGGTAGGCTTAGTGATAACTTGTTGACTAGTGGTTAGTTGTGCTTTGGGTGTCAAATTAAGCGCCAAAATCGAATCATTAAGCCAAATTGGCGCGACCATCAGTGCCATAATTTGGCAAAAAAGCGTAAAAATCAGTGAAAATAAATGTTTAAACATGTGAATAACCTCCATTCAGTTTTTAAGAATAACTAAGCTTGGCTAGTTTTGCAAATGGTGGGCTTGGGGCTCAGTTATTATATTACTTATAGTTTAGCCTTAAAACCTAAAGTAAAAGTTAAGTAAACTAGCTGGATTAGCGGCTAATATAATAATTTGCTGACTTTATATTGAATTTTAATTGAAAAGTTTGCGACAATATAAGCAGTTAAGTGCAGGATGGTTAATAAAATTTGGGAGTTACATGTTATTACGCTGGAAGATGGGGATTTGGGGGTTAATTTTTGGGGTGACTGTTTTGCATAGTATAGAGCCAGATTTTGAGCGATTGTTTCCTATTTCACCATATGAACAAATCCATCAAACTTTAATTAAAGTTTGGGAGCAGCAGGGAAAATCAGAGCAGCAAATCTATCAACTAACCAAATTAATAGAGTTAATTAATGGTTTAAAGTCTATTCGGTCACAGGTTTCTAAAGATAAGCAAAATAGTAGCGATTTAGATTATCAAGTGAGATTATTAGATTTTATTCAGTTGAGTTTAATTGAGCCAGAGCCATCGAAAAATAGTATTAAGACAGCTACTAATAATAAAAATCAGGTTTTGAAATTATTAGCAAAAGCACGTATTGCATTATTAGAGTTAAATTAAAAACACCAAATGAAATTAATGCCAATAGATGTACCTTGCATGGTCGTATTAAAGATGCGTTTACCGCCTAAAATATGGTCTACATTAAAACCAATAATGGGCAAGCTGGGATGCTTTTCGTAGGAAAAATCATATTCAGCATAAACGTTAAATGTGTGCATATGCCAGCTGCCGAACATTGGATCAGAGTTAACGATATTATAATCAAAATTAGTATTTGCAGGTGTAATTACCCAACTGTCGCCGCGATTATAATTATAGCCTAATAATAATGAAAAGCCGCAGGGCATATGGTCGGATTTAAAAAAAACGCCTGTATTCCAGATAGCACCATGTTGTACGTCAGCTGTCCCGCAGGCTAATTTAATTGGACCACTTTGACTACAGTCAGTTTTCATGCGAATACTGCGTGTAGCTTCATTGAAAAATAGAGCATCGATCTGTGATCCAAAAGTTAACCATTCGAATAAACCGCAGGCAATTTTAAAAGTTACCGGAAAGCCCCAGAAGCCATCATAACCTAACGACATTGAGAATGGTTGATTTGGTTTGGCTTTGGCACCTGTTGGAAATAATAATCCTAAACGAATGTCGGTATCGATGAAATCTACAATATTTGTTTTGATATAACTGTTCGCCCAACCAATTTCTAGTGATAAATCGCCAACTCCAGTTGCGTTCATGGGCGTCAAATCAACCCCAAATTGTTCAATATTACTAGCAACGCTGCTGCGAAAATTGAGCCATTCGGCAGGTGTAATCGTGTCTGGTAATGGTGTTTCTGCTGGGGTTAAATCGATATAACTAATATTAGTTAATTTCAAATGCCTAATCGGTAAATAAAATTGTAAAAAAAGGCCGTGATGAAAATTTTGATATAAATTAAATCCACCTTCAGAATCACTAAAGGTACCATCAACTGCAAAATTGCCAAAATCAGAGCTGGGATCATGTGTCCATAAATTTTTTAAAATTGAATTAGATTTAGCAATTAGATCGCTTGGTGCACCTTTGGCAAGTTCACGAATATTAAGATTGCCCCATAGAGATAGTAATGGCACTTTATCGCCACAGGCATCATAACTTTTACTGGTTTTTCCGCCATCAATCCACAATTCTAGCGACGACATCTCTTCACGCACTAAATGCGGTTCGCTATTAAATCTAGCGGCATGATAAAAATGTACGTTATCTTCGGCAATTAGTATGGCTGTAATAGTAACTAAAATTAGTATAATAGGCAGATATTTTGGTAAAAATATATTGGACTGCTTGCTCAAGATCTACTTCCTATTTAGAATTTTTTTACAAATTTTAGTTTATTTTTTTTTACACCATAGAGTGACACGGAATTGTTTGAGGTGCAACGATATTATGCTAGAATTATTTAGAAATTTATTCTTAATTTAGGGGACTTAATTTTTATGTCTAATTTAAATGAAAATCAAAATGCTGCACTATTAATTGAGCCAGAGCTAGAGTTGCAGCAATTACGCAGCTCATTAGCGCGTGTTGGTGCTGATTTTGAAAATTATAAAAAACGGGTTACTAAAGATCAGGTGGCTTGGCGTCAAAATAGTCAGGCCGAAATTTTCTTAGAGCTTTTAGTTACAATTGACGGCTTTGATCAAGCATTTGCGCAATATGAATCAGGTAAGAACCCAGAGTTAGATAACTGGATCACTGGTTTTCAAATGATTCATAAAAACTTTCATGATTTATTGAAAAAATTTAATCTTAAAATTATTGATGAGAACTTACCATTTAATCCAGAATATCACGAGGCAATTGCCCAAGTTGAGGTTGAAAATAAAGCTTCTGGTGAGATTGTAATGGTGCACCAAAAAGGTTTTATTTTAGGTGATCGAGTTTTGCGACCAGCAACTGTTACAGTAGCTAAGTAATTTTATTTAATTAGATGCAAGACGCCTAAAAAGACTTCGATTAAAATCAAAACTGCAATTAGAACGTTCATGAGGCTATCACGAATGTTATCGATTTGATGTTGATAAATTGCGCGGACGTCTTGAATAATCTCTAATTTATGTGCGACTGAAGCCTTCCAGTTATTGACATCTAATTTGGCGACTAAGAGTTCGTAAATATCAGAATAGTAAGCTTCACCTGTAAGTTTAATACTATTTGCTAAACGTTCTGTAATTACTGAAATATCGATTTTTAAGCGACCCAATTCGAGCATAGTATGTGTAGCAATATTCGAGAATGGCAGATATTTGGTCCAGGGGAGATTTATTAAAGTACTATCGTAAACAGCACTTAATTGCTGATTTAACAAACGATCGAAATATTGTAATTCTAATTGCTGAATATTAGCAAATTCAAAAATTTCCAGTAATTCTTCGTAGTCTGGATCGTATAAGAAAGCAGCTTCGATATCGATAATAATTAAATCGCCACGATAATATTCTTGCGCTGACGATAAAATACTTTTCATTTGATTAGCAGATAAATTTTGAGTTTCGAAGCGTAGTAGTGATGCGATTGTAGTGCCATGCGTTTCGATTAATTTATGACCCGCCTGGCTTTTATCATGATCAACTTGAATTACAGGATAACAGTTACGGAGATGAAAAAAAGCTGGTTTGGTAACAAATGGCGCAATTTTTTTAAAGATAGAGTTGGCATCACTAACACTACGTTCTTGGTATTTATAATCGATTTCGTTAATATCTGCTCTGAGCTCTTCTAAAGTACTATTAAAGGGTATTTTATAGATCAGCGAGATTACACCAAAGTGATGTAACTTAGCACTAATGCAGCCCGAAGTTTCATGCGGGTGCGGTAGTTCGATCGCCATTGGAATATGGTAATTGCGAAAATATTTAGGTGCATGATATGGGACTTTAGTTAAAGCTTGTGAGTGCTCTAAAGTCTTAAAATTAATATCATCACCAACATCAAAAGCATAAAAAATAAAAATATTTCCGGAGAAGACGGTGTTGTTTTCAGGTGTCACTATTTGGGTTGGCATAGGGTCTACTCAAACTATTTTAATTAAAATCTAATATACTAAAGAACTACAGGATTTTAATAAATAACGCAAACGGGAGTTGTTTAAGTTTTTTTAAATTTGCACTAAGCTTTTAATAATTAGATTTAGGGACCAAGTTACGTGTCAGATAAGCACTTTACACATTTACATTTACATACTGAGTTTTCACTCTTAGATGGTGCGATTAGTTTAGATAGTTTAATTGACTATGGTAAACAGCACCAATTAAAAGCTTTGGCAATTACTGATCATGGAAACATTTTCGGTGCAGTAAAATTTTTTCAAAAGTGTAAAGTTGCTAAAATTAAGCCGATCTTAGGGATTGAAACCTATTTAACCGAAGATGCTAAGATTCGAGATGCGCAAAATAAATATTATCACTTAGTGTTATTAGTTCAGAACGAAGTTGGTTATAAAAATCTGTGCAAATTAATCTCGTTTGCCTATCAAGATGGTTTTTATTTTAAGCCCAGAATAGATTATAAAATTTTAGCGCAGCATTCTGAAGGTTTAATAGCGCTAACAGCATGTCTTGGTGGACATATTCCCCAGTTGCTTATGCAAAATCAAACTGCCGAGTTAGAACTATATCTCGATAAATATTTGCAAATTTTTGGTCGTGAAAGATTTTATCTAGAGTTACAACCAGAAGATCAAGTAGATCAGAAAATTTTAAACCAAAAGCTTTATCAGTTGGCGCGTGAGCGTGATATTCAGCTAGTGGCAACTAGTGATAGTCATTATGTAAATTTAGCAGATCGCGAAGCGCATGAGATCATGTTGTCGATTCAGACGCGTAGTAAAATCGATGACCCGGATAGGTTTACATTTGGTGATTGTCGTGCTTACATGCGTACTCCAGCTGAAATGTTAGAATTGTTCAAAGATCACGAACAAGCCGTTTGGAATTCTGGCAAAATTGCTGATATGTGTAATTTTGATTTTGAAACAGGTAAATTGTTTTTTCCAAAATTTGAAATTCCTGTTGAACATACCCAAGCCAGTTTTTTTAAATATATGTGTGAAACTGGTTTAGCTAAATTATTGGCTGAGCAGCGGATTCCCGCAGCCCAACTAGATCAATATCAGGCGCGCTTAAATCTAGAAGCAGATTTAATTATTTCGATGGGCTTTGTGGGATATTTTCTGGTAGTAGGTGATTTTATTCAGTGGGCTAAGCGTAATCAAATTCCAGTTGGTCCTGGACGGGGTTCGGCAGCTGGTTCTTTAGTAGCCTGGGCGCTTGAGATTACTAATATCGATCCGCTAAAATATAATTTATTATTCGAACGCTTTTTAAATCCTGAACGCGTCACTATGCCTGATATCGATATTGATTTTTGTATTGAAGGGCGTGAACGGGTAATTCAATATGTACGCGATCGTTACGGCCATGATAAAGTTTGTCAGATAATTACCTTTGGTACCATGATGGCCAAAGGTGTAATTAAAGACGTAGCACGAGTCTTAGGGTTACCGTTTGAAGATGCTAATCTGTTAACAGATTTAATCTCAGATCAATTAAAAATTACTTTAACTGAAGCGGTTGAAAAAGAGCCCAAATTACAAGAATTAATTCAGCAAAATCCTAAAGTTAAGAAAATATTTGAGATTGCTTATAAGCTCGAAGGTTTAACGCGTCATGCTTCTAAGCATGCGGCGGGTATTGTAATTTCACCTGAAAAAATTGACGATGTTTTGCCAGTTTATGTGCCGGCTAAGAGTAACGAATTAGTTACCCAATATGCTATGACCGAATTAGAGTCGATCGGGTATTTAAAAATCGATATGTTAGGTTTAAAAAATCTAACTTTAGTTGATCGTGTGGTCAAAACTATTGCTGAGTTACATAAAATTAAAATTAATATTGATCTATTACCCTTAGATGACCTGAAAACTTTTGAGTTAATTCAAGCTGGTAAAACTTCTGGTGTATTTCAGTTGGAGTCAGATGGTTTAAAAGAGGTTTTGTTGCGCTTAAAGCCGGATAAGTTCGAAGATATTATTGCGGTAAATGCGCTTTATCGACCAGGGCCCTTGGGTTCTGGCATGGTGGATGATTTTATTGAACGGCGTCATGGGCGCCAAAAAATTGAATATCAATTTCCCGAATTAGCTGAAATTTTAGCCGAAACTTATGGCGTAATTGTTTATCAAGAGCAGGTAATTAAAATTGCCTCTACAATTGCTGGTTATAGTTTAGGTGAAGCTGATATTTTACGACGTGCAATGGGCAAAAAGAAAGCCGAAGTGATGGCTGAACAAAAGCAGATTTTTGTTGAAAAATCTGTCGCGCGCGGTTTTGATCAGCGTAAATCTGGTAACTTATTTGATTTAATGGCTTATTTCGCCGGGTATGGTTTCAATAAGTCTCACTCGGCAGCATATGCACTAATTGCCTATCAAACTGCTTATCTTAAAGCTAATTATTCAGCAGAATTTATGGCTTGTTTAATTTCACTAGAAGCAACACACCCAGAAAAAATGAGTTTCTATTTAGCAGAGACTAAAAATATGGGTCTAGAGTTGTTGCCACCAGATATTAATTATTCGCAAGTAGATTTTACGGTAGTTTTAAATCCTAATAGTGCCCCTAAAATTTTATATGGGTTACACGGCATTAAAAATTTGGGCTTAGCAGCACTAGAAAATATTATTGCTGAGCAAGTCAAAGCGCCCTTTAAAGATTTGTTAGATTTTTGCACCAGAATAGATTTACGAACTGTGAATAAACGAGTCTTAGAAAATTTAAATTTTGCTGGAGCATTTGATAATTTACCTGGTTATCGCTCACAAAAACAAGCTGAATTAGCTAAAATTATGGAGCTAGCCATAGCTACTAAAGAAGCTCGCAGAACTGGCCAGATGCAATTATTTGGTAGTTTAATTTCACAGGCTCAAGCCGGTATTACAGAATTTTATAGTTATCAACCACTAGCTGAGTGGAGCATGCAGGAAAAATTAAAATACGAAAAAGAGATTATCGGTTTTTATTTAAGTGCGCACCCACTGGATCATTATCAAAAATATTTACAGTGGTTAAACATTACATCATTTGATCAAGTTTTAGCGCAATATCAAAATCAAAAATTAGCTGTCGAGCCCATAGTGACCGGCTTAGGTATTAAAAAAAGTTTGCGTATAATTAATACTAAGAAGGGCGATAAAATGTGCTTCTTACAGCTGGAAGATTATCAGTCGCAAGCCGAGATTATTATTTTTCCAAAATTATATCAAAAAGTAGCTGATTTTATTGAAAGCAATAATATTTTTATCGTGCAGGGCAATTTAGATTTAAGCTCACTCCAAAAATGTAAAATTAAAGCGCTGAATTTAATACCAGTCGAGCAGTTTTGGGAACATAAACAGCTGGTTAAACAGTTGACTTTAAATATTGCTCCAGAGAAATTAGAGTTAACTAATTTAAAAGAGCTACGTGATTTGCTGCGAGTTGGCAAAACTGATTTAGTTTTAAAATTTAGTGAAAATCAGAAAAATTTACAGCTTAACAGTTTGCACAATATTTTAGTTACCGAAGAACTGTTACAAATTCTAGAGCAACAAAATTTTAAATTCGAGTTACGAATCTAATTTTTTATTACAGTTCACTTAGCAGTTAATTTTTTCACCAAATCCCGTGTATTCATAAAAGTGATCATTAAATTTTTATATTTTCTCGTAAATGGCGTATCGATATTATATGAAACTACTAAATTTTCACCATCAGGATATAATTCGCGAAAGGCTTCGAAATTTTTACTAATGCTACTAATACCACTAGCTAAACTATCATCACTGTCACTATTAAATTTGCATTCGATGGCAGTCAAACTATTTTTAGTACGATTATGTACTACAAAATCAATTTCATGATTAGATTTATTGCGCCAGTAATTAATGGGTTGTTTTTGCAAATGGCCATGCATTTCATTTAATACACAATGTTCCCACATAAAGCCTAAATCTTCGGCCCTGAGCTCGGCACGGCCTTTGGCATAATTCACAAAACCAGTATCCATACCATATATTTTAGGTGCTTTAACAATCTCAGAAGTTTTATAAGTTGAATATGGTCGAATAATATGTACAACAAAAGTTTCGGCTAAAACATTTAAATAGCTTTCAATAGTTGGTCGACTAACTTCACAGGGACCAGTATATTTACTAGCTTCAAACATACCGCCACTATTGGTTAATAATAGTTCCACAAATTTTTGAAATGCAGCTCTTTTAGAAACTGTAAAAAACTCTTGAATATCTTTGGCCCAATAAGCATCGATCCATTCTCTAAAATCAACTTCTGGCAATTCATCTTGTAAGAAAAAAGTTGGAAAACCACCATATAAAAATCTATGACGAATATTTTCGTTACCAAAGTTTTGCATCTCTGCCAACAAAATTGGAGTTAGCCAGACTTCCCGTTTTCTACCAGTTAAAGTATCTGAAAATTTAGTACTGGCACCCAACGTAGAAGAGCCAGTCGCTAGAATTTTAATAGTAGGGTAATGATCAGCTGCCAACTTTAAAATAGTAGATGGTTGATCTAGCATATGGATTTCATCTAGTACAATTCGGTTACCTTTTTGGCCATCTAAAAAATCTTCTGGATCAGCGCATAATTTTCGAACTCGCGGGCTTTCACAGTCAAAGTATTTGATATTGTCCATACTTTGACAAAGACTAGTTTTGCCCACTCGTCTGACCCCCATTAGCCAGATGATATTTTTTTGTTGCCAGGCTGCCTCTATAAGATTTTTCCAATAAGGACGCTCTATAATCATAAATTAGCTCTTCAGGGTAAAAATTATTAAAATTCGACTAAATGTAAAGTCAATTTAGCAAATAGTCAAACTATTTGTAAAGTCTAGCTAGCATTTAGTCAGACTTTCAAGCGATTCGATACCAAGCGTTATCATTAGCATAATAAATAAAAGTGACGCTACGTATAGAGTTATTAAGTACAGTTGTGCTATAAATTTTAGTGTTCGAATTACTAGGAGGTGCATAAACTATACCGGACGCGTTGGCATTTGAGGCAATGGTTAAATATTGTCCATTAGTTGGGTTGGACGGAAAAGTAATTGTTGGGCCAGTGCCACCGGTAATATTTAAAAGTAATATGGCTGTATTATTGTTAATTGGAATAGCTTGATTACTAGTGGTTACGTTTATTTTAGTAATAGATTGATTACACAAAATTGTACCGACGGCTAAAATCAATTGTGCGTTGGTTAAGCCATTTATGTTACCTACAGTCACGTTACCTGTAATATCACCAGTCACATTACCAACTAAATTTCCAGTGATTGTGCCAGCGGTAAAATTGCCATGACTATCACGTCTTACAATTGTGTTAGCAGTATTAAGATTAGTAGCAGCATTAGCTAATATCGCAGCAGCAGCAACGTTAGCTGCAGTTTGACCGCCGACGGTTGTGATCACAGTGGCAGCTTGAGTACCAGTGACATCGCCAGCTAAATTACCGGTGAAATTAGTTGCTGAACCAGCAGTAGTGGCACTTGTCGCAGTAGTTGCAGTAGTAGCTGAGCCGGCCGTAGTTGCATAAGTAGCAGTCGCTGAATTACCAGTCACATCGCCAGTTATGTTACCAGTTACATTACCTGTAATATTACCAGTTACATCACCGACTAAATTTCCAGTGATCGTACCAGCGGTAAAATTGCCATTACTATCACGCTTAACAATAGTATTAACAGTATTAAGATTGGTAGCTGCATTAGCTAATATCACAGCAGCAGCAACATGCGCAGCCGTTTGGCCACTTACAGTGCTAACAACAGTTGCAGCTTGAGTACCAGTGACATCACCAGCTAAATTACCGGTGAAATTAGTAGCAGTAGTTGCAGAATCAGAAGTAGTTGCACTGGTCGCAGTAGTTGCCGTAGTAGCAGAATCAGAAGTAGTTGCATATGTAGCGTTAGTTGCAGTAGTAGCTGAGCCGGCCGTAGTTGCATAAGTAGCAGTCGCTGAATTACCAGTCACATCGCCAGTTACGTTACCAGTTACATTGCCAACTAGATTACCAATTACATTACCAGTTACATTACCTGTAATATCACCAGTCACATTACCAACTAAATTTCCAGTAATTGTGCCAGCGGTAAAATTGCCATGACTATCACGTCTTACAATAGTATTAGCAGTATTAAGATTGGTAGCTGCATTAGCTAATATCGCAGCAGCAGCAACATTCGCAGCCGTTTGTCCACCGACAGTGCTAACAACAGTTGCAGCTTGAGTGCCAGTGACATCACCAGCTAAATTACCAGTGAAATTAGTAGTAGTAGTAGCAGAATCAGAAGTAGTTGCACTGGTCGCAGTAGTTGCCGTAGTAGCTGAGCCGGCCGTAGTTGCATAAGTAGCAGTCGCTGAATTACCTGTGATATCGCCAGTTACGTTACCAGTCACATTACCTGTAATATCGCCAGTCACATTGCCGACTAGATTTCCAGTGATCGTGCCAGCTGTAAAATTGCCATGACTATCACGTCTTACAATTGTGTTAACAGTATTAAGATTGGTAGCAGCATTAGCTAATATCGCAGCAGCAGCAACGTTAGCAGCCGTTTGGCCACTTACAGTGCTAATGACAGTTGCAGCTTGAGTACCAGTTACGTCGCCAGCTAAATTACCGGTGAAATTAGTTGCTGAACCAGCAGTAGTTGCATAAGTAGCAGTCTGCGATTCGCTGTCGGTACAACTGTCATTACGAACAGCATTTGTGGCATAAGAAGTGCCAGTTTTGATGGCTTTTATGAAGTTAGGTACTAATTGTATGAACAACAAAAACCAGATTTTTTTATTTATTGAATTTTTAGACATGATTTCATGGTTTTTCGATAATTTCAATATTATAATTATTAGCCTTATTGAAATTTAAACATTCAAAATCATTGAGGTAGGCAATTTTGGAAGGAAAGCGCGTGATTTCATTTTCAGGAGCTAATGCTACAGAATAGTTATTGATGACTGTACCATCAATTTTACCATTGCTAAAAGCAAAATTTTGCATATATAAATTAAATGAATTAGCGGCTGTATCATAGATACCATAACCACCATCCGGAGAATTTCCGGTATTGGCAATCACCTTATTATTACGAATAAAGCAGCAAGTTGCTCCATTAATATAAATGCCGCAACCAGTACCAATTGGGCTATTATTATAATCTGCCGTACAATCATAAATTTTATTATATTTTGCATCACCATCTAGTGCAAAACCAATCCCCCAACTGTTAATATTAGTACCGCCGGTATTGCCAGTGGCCTGACAACTGACAATATTGTTACCACAAATTAGGCCATCGTTATGGTTAAAGTAAAAGCCATAGGCATGGGCATTATTTGTACTGCAGCTGGTGCTATTATGAGTCGCGGTACAATTGTTGACTTTATTATATTGACTATTTAATAGCTTGAAGCCATAAGCAAAATTTTTAGAACTATTAGAGCGTGCCTGACAGCTATCTAAATGACAATTAACAGCTTTGATTAGATTAAAGCCGGCAACGCCATCGGTGTCAATGATTTGAGTAGCTAGGTTGTTGTTAGCTTTGCAATTTTTAAAAATGCAAGTATCGGTTGTTTGAATTAAATAACCGTTACTACGATCAGCCTGGTGGCTATTGCTATTACAATTACTAATTGTGCAATTACTGCAGTTAATAAATTTAAAGCCATTAACTAGGCCGCTAATCGCATTATTAATATGATTATTGCTAGCACTTTCGGCAATTTTTATATTAGTGCAATTATTTAATATAATTCCGGATAGTTCACTGCTATTGTTCGTCAGACAGTTGGTGATATAAGTATCAGTAATTAGACTATTATTACAATTCGTTAGCTGTATACCTGTAGCAGCACTATTATTAATCGCTAAACTGTCTAAGGTAATTTTAGTGCCAGTATCGATTTTTAGTGTTATCCCGGTGCAATTAGCTAATGTACCATTGCTGATCTCAACATTAGTATGTCCCGGTGCGATATTAATTAAGGTAAAATTAGCAGTGTTATTGTTTTGCGTAATAGTATAACCATTTAGTTCTAATATGACATTGTCACTGTCGATCAAAATTCCTGTAGTATTATTGTTTATTGGCATGAAAATTAGATTTTTATCGATTGTGTATTTACCAGGTGTGTTAATAGTAATTATATTGCCATTTGTTGGAGTAATTAGTGCTAAGTTTATGACTTCGCTAGCGTAAATTACAGTATAGTGTGATGGTATATTGTAAATGGCTAGCAAATTATTTATGTATAAGATAATCAAAAGTGCAAATAAATATCTCAATAAAACTATTCTTTGATTTAAAATTTTAATCATGCGATGGGCTCCTGCCAAGTTAGACTGGCATTGACAGTTGCATAGTCAGTGGCAGAACCTGTGATAGTTAAAATATCACCAGGTACTAAGGTAATTTGTAGATTATTATTTAAAATGGGCAAATTGCTAGAACTGTTGTTAGAGCCAAAAATGGTTAATAGATGTGTGCCACCAGTATAACTTGTGGCAACTTTATCGACTTGTGCAATCGATAACCCGGCAGCATGATCGGTGAAACTATGACCTGTTAATGTGGGATTTTTAATCAAACGAAAAACTGTTAAGGCGTTATCAGTTTGTGAACTAATACAAACAAATAAAATTTTTAAATTTAGGGCGTTAGTTTTACCATAATAGTTTTCAGTACTATTTTTGATTGATAAGAGTGGCACTTCGCTAATGATATTTATTTTGTTTAAACGTTCTGCGGCATGTATGCGATTGACCGTGGCATCATCTTCGCCAATGGTGCCACCCATCCAAGACGCTGTATATAAAGACATGTTATCAGTATTGCCAGAATTGATGACTTTGGCGTGTATTTGTAACATGGGAATGCTAATCGATGGTATGGTAAAATTATTTGGTCGCTCAATGATGTGAAATTTAAACCAGCGGCCATCTGAACGCATGATCCAAAAAATAATGGGAGCAGTGCCAAGCCAGCCAAAGGAGATTTTGAAAATATTTAGATTGGCGGGTATAAAGTTAATGCTGCTAGGGCCGGTGCCATTTAGACGGTCAACATTGAACTCAGTTTTAGGTATGATGGTTTCTACTAAAGTGCCTGTAGTAAAGTTGCGATATAAAATTGCAAAATCAGTATCTTTATAGCCCACAGCAAAGCCATCGTTATCATTAAAGGCGCCAATCCATTGACTTGAATTAGTGGCACCACCACTAGTAAACGCCCCAGTAAATAAAAATTCTACATCGTGACCAGGGACATATTGAATAGCAGTTTTAGTCTTGATAGTAGCTGCACCATTAGGCGCTGTACCAGTTTGTAAGAGTGCCATGCTGTTAGAAATTCCCGCTGACCCAGTAGTTGTTAATTCAGTGGTAATTTTATCAGCTGGGATGGAGTAAGCGAAAAGTGCATTAATCTCGGCGTGTCGTCGATTAACAATTGTATCACCAAAAATTGAAACTGGTTGTGCAGGATGAACGTTAGAGTTAGTAACTACTAAATTGGTAGTATATAAATTTTGATTTATAGCTAACAGAAGTAACTTGATGATTTGCGAATATTTTAAATTCACCTAAAATCCCCCAGAAATTTAATTTGCTGAATTACTTTGTGTGATTAGATCTAGGCATAAAATTTATTAAAAATTCTGTCAATTATTATTAATAATCGGTCGACAG
>CANKVQ010000004.1 GCA_947486885.1 bacterium | reverse complement strand
AATAAAAATAATAATTTACAAAATATTTCAGCCGACAATAATCTTATAGTTAACTTAGAGAGTTTAGGTCAAGAATATCGCAATAGCTTTTGGACTCTAAAAACTAATTTAATCCCAGTTAAAGATTTAACTGATTTAGGTATAAATTTAAGTAAGTTGCCTGTACCCATTAATTTTAAAAATAATTTTAAAACACCAAGTTTAGCTATTGATGATACTAATAAAGTCACGCTAATTACGCCTGTGATAGATCCTGTAACTCAACGCAGCTATTCTGTAGGCACTAGCTTTAAGATTGTTGATTTCGAAAGTGATTATGCGCGCACTAGCAAAAATTTGGGTTTGCCTGTTTGGGTGCTGAAAAATAGCAGTAATAATATTTTAAAATTAACTCAGATTGTTTTGCCAGCAGGTAGTTATATTGTTCACACACCTAAAAATTTTGTAGCGCAAAAACAAGATTTTGTGAATTTAATTAAAAGTTGGACACAGTTTAATACTGGTTTTGTGCCATATGTCTATTCTGGTGCTAGTTTAATTAATACTTGTGCTACTGGTCAGTGTCTTATTAAAAATTCACAAAATATCTTAGGGCAGCCGGGCTATATTCGCGAAAACTATATCCAGGAACCAAGTGCGGGCTTAGACTGTTCTTGCCTGATCTCTAGGGCGGCTCAGATTGTTGGGATTCCATATTTTTATAAAAATTCAGCTACGATTGAACGTAATTTAATTGAAATTCGCGATATTAATCAATTAGAAGCCGGTGATTTTATCTGGCATGTGGGACATATAATGGTAGTTAGCGATGTAGCGCGGGGCTTAATGGTAGAAGCTCGGGGTTATCGACAAGGCTTTGGTTGTTTACACGAGATTCCTATTAATAAAATTTTCTATGGGATTAATAGTTATGTTGATTTACTAAACTGTATTAAAAGCAATCAAGTAGTCCGGACATTGGATAATCAGGGTAATTTTTTTGGGCAAATTGCTAAATTTAAATTATTGAAGTTTGAGCCTAGTAAATATATTTAACCAAGATTGTTCTATTTTTCCCTAGGGCTTAAATCAGCCATTTGACTCGCAAATAGTTTTATGGCTTACTGAAAAAATGCCGCTTTGTCCCGTTTATAGGGTGTTGAACTAGGGGTGGGGGATATACGGGAGAGTTGTTTTTTGATAGGGTCAAAGAGTGATCTTAAATTGTAACTTGCCTGTTAGGGCCATAATTCTGGATGTTATTTTTATGAAATTTTTCATTGCGAGAATTTTAAAACTAGCTTTTTTAAATCTAATATTTTTTAATACCGTAGCGCAACAGGTGCAAACTAGCGCTATCCCAGATTTTAGTCCAGCGCTAAATCCATCTGAATCTCAAATAATTCATGCTATTACCAGTGCTGAAGTTCAAGCGCAAAGCGTTCTAGTAGCCGGTGAAATTAATCGTGACTGGTGGCTAAAAACAGGGATTTATACAGCAGCAATTATCTCAGCTGGTTGTTTAATCTATAATAAGCGTGAGTCGCTTAAAGCTTGGTGGCAAAAAGATAGCAGCTCGACTATTGAGTTTAATGCCAAGCAAGATCATGAAAAAGTAGCTACTATGTGGCACAGTTATACTGCTAATCAAGCTGCTATTAATCAGCGAGATACTGCTAGCAAAACTTTTTTATCACAGCTTAAAACTGGTGCAATTGGCACAGCTGGGTTAGCGGTAGTTGGGGTGGTGGCAGAGCCGATTATTTTACCGGTGATCAATAAAACTGTTAAGCCGGCGTTTAAATTTATGAGCACTCGTGATTTAGATTATTATCTATATCAAACAGGTTTTCATGATCAACTGACTAGTCTTAAAGATTTTATGCAAGAGCTTGGCGATCATCAAATTGATAATGGCGTGGTGATTGATTTGAAGCCTGAAATTCGACTTAAATTAGTTAATCTAAGAGCTGCTATGATAACTGTCTTAAGTTATCTAGAATATGCTCAAAATGACTTGGCAACTGGCATAGAAACCAATCAGGCTAAAGACATTGGGCAAAAACTCAAAACACTTAGAGCTATAGCTGTAAAAATACAGGCTGATTGTAATGATGTTTTAAGGACAGTCTTAGAGGCTTTAGGCAACTTAAAGAGTCAAGCCGACCAAGAGCTTTTAGGTGCTAAAATTTATAAACTTCATGTAACGCTAAATAGGCAATTAAAAGAGTTTGCAACTAAAGTTTAAATTTCTATTCTTAACTATATAATTTACTTTAAGTTTTTGCCCGCAAAACGTAGACATTTGCGGGCTTTTGTTTAAACTAGTTACGTTAGAAATTAATGGAAGAATATAATATTTTAGGGATTTTTAGGGGCATGAAAAAATTATTATTGGGGTTATTATTTAGCAACTCGGTTTTAGCACAAGCAGCTAAGCCTGTGGCAGTAGCGCTGGAAGCGCATTTGAAAAATTTTGTGCATGCAGAAACGCAAGAGCAACCAAATAAAATTGCCGCTGCGGAACAGCTAAGTGATTTAAAAAAACGTGAAATCGTATTAAATTTATTTTTTAATAACCAATATTCTCAGTTAAATCAGGCAAGTTGTTCAACTATAATTAGTGAAAATCTAGTGTCAGATTTAAATTTATTTACGGTTTGTGATGAACAATCAGCTAATCTATTTAGTAAGTTAAATTATACCAAAACAATTTTTGGTGAAATACATTTAATTCATGACTTATTAACACCGACAACTGATCGTGTGCAGTTATTAAAAAATCAGGCTCTGGTTAAGACTTTAGTTGATCATCCAGCAACGGCTGCTAAGATCGAGCAATCTTTAAGAACTGTTAGTCTTAATCAAGCAGCTTTTTTAAAATTATGGCTAAATGATAAAGATAGTGTTGCAAATTTATATTATAAAGTGGGTTTTTTAAAACCGATTAATAAAAGTGCCATGGCGTTAGCAACTATTAATACGGTTTTTCAGACTTATGATTGGGTGACATGTCATATATTAGAAGCTCCTCGCGTAATGGAAAAAAACGCTAGAGAAGGCATCACCGGTTTTGGTCCTGTAGCTTTAAGTTTTGTGAAATACAATCTTGACCCTAGAAATATATGGGGGCCTTCAGTAGAGTGGATTGGAGCTAGAATGCCTGCTGGCCAATCGGCTATCGCAGCTGATATTCGAGCTAAATTTTTAGAGACTTATAAAGTAAATATTCAAAATAGTACTTTTAACAACGAAGTCAGAATTCGTGAAGAAGATAGTAATAGCAAAGCGCTGATGTCTTTAATGGCTACGTTTTCTAAATATATATTTTATTCGCAATATTTTGCCCGTCGCAAAGTAATCAATGAATTACAGGCACAATTGGTGGCAGTTAGCGCTGCCATTAGATCATGGGAAGAAATTCGTGAAATCTTCCAGCATGATCTTGGTATAGAATTAGAACCAGTGGTTTTATCAGGCGAAGCACAAGAATTAATCAGTGATTTACACCGAGCAACTTTCGATAGTGCTTCTAATTTATATTTCGAAGGTCGCGTCTTAAAATGTTACAATCAAATTAAGGCAGTTAAAGAACAATTAGCTAAGATATTTGTACAAGTTGGCTATGTTGACAGTTATCTTTCAGCAGCCCAATTATATAATTCTGGTACTACTCATAAAACAAAATTCTGTTTTGTGGACTATCTAGATGCACAGGCTCCTAATGTAATGGGGGAAGGTTATTGGAATATAATGATCGATCCAAAAACTGTCGTGATTAATAATTTGGTAGCAGATAAAAATATTATTTTAACTGGTGCTAATGCTGGTGGTAAATCAACCACAATTAAAGCGTTCGTCCAAAATATTTTATTGGCACAAACTTTTGGAATCGCTGCAGCAACTAAATTTGCATTGACCCCATTTACTAAGCTGATTACTTATTTAAATATTACAGATGATCTTTCTAACGGCAAATCGTTGTTTAAAGCTGAAGTTGAGAGAGCGCAAACGCTGGTTAATACCATTAATGGCTTGGTAGCTAATCAATTTGGATTCTGTGCCATTGATGAATTATTTACAGGTACAGCGGCCGATGCAGGTGAAGCTTGTGCATTAGATTTAATCAATAAATTGAGTCATAAGCTTAATACTAATTTTGTATTTGCTACGCATTATCAAGATTTAACTAAATTAGCTGCGAAATCTAAACGTTTTGCTAATTATTGCATGTTGCCACCAACTAAAGTTAATGGCAAACTAGTTTATCCGTTCGTAATTGGTCAGGGTATTAATATAACTAATGTGGCTAAAGATATTTTGGCAGAGGCAAATTTAGATTTGATTTAAAATATGTATGAAACAGCTCGTGATGCAACGCCTTTAATGCAACAATATTTTCGGATTAGGTCTGAATTTCCGGAAGCATTGTTACTATTTCAGGTGGGTGATTTTTACGAGCTGTTTTTCGATGATGCGATTAAAGCAGCTAAAGTTTTAAATATTGTTTTAACCAAGCGGGGTATGCATCAGGGTGAGCCAATACCATTATGTGGCGTGCCGGTACATGCACTAGACAATTATCTCGCCAAGCTAGTTAAAGCTGGATTCCAGATTGCGGTTTGTGACCAGTTAGAACCAGCGCAAGTTGGTAAAGTTGTGCAGCGGGGGGTGACACGTGTGCTCACTCCTGGTACTTTAACAGAACTTAATTTGTTGGACGATAGAACTGCTTCTTATTTACTCTCTTTTTTCCCAAGTGACAACAATAGTAATAATAATAGCAGTAATAATAGCGGAGAATGGGCACTATTATTTGGAGAATTACTGACTGCCCAATTGTACGCTACTAAAATTACTAATAATTTATTAAAATCACTTGAGTCTGAGTTAGGTCGCTTTTTTCCCGACGAGATTTTATTACCCAAATCGCCAGTGGGCCAAAAATTTAATAATTACTTCAAGCAGTTAGGCTATATTACCAGTTTAGTTAGCGCACAAGAAACTTCTGGGTCTGCAATGCCCCTAAGATTTTCTAATATTCAAACACAAGATCTAAATTCTGAATCAAATTTTGAGAGCTGGTTAAACACTCAGTTCGATCAAAATACTCAGAACTTAATTCAAGAAAATCAAACTTTAAAATTAGCGGTCTTAAATTTTTATAATTATTTGGCTCAGCGCCAAAATAGTGCATTATCACAATTTAAATCAGTTAAATTTTATAATCCCGAAGATTTTTTAATTTTAGATAATAGTACACAGCAGAATTTAGAATTATTTAAAAATTCTTACGATCAAACTCGTAAGCACAGCTTACTTGATCAACTAGACCAGAGTGTAACACCTATGGGTGCTCGCATGATTGCTAAATGGTTAGCTCGACCACTAGTTAATTTAACCCAGATTCAGCAGCGTCAATTAGCTATTAAACTATTATTAGTTAACTTGGGTATGACTATAAAATTACGGGCCCAATTAACTAAGCTTGGCGATTTAGAGCGCATAGTTGGTAGAATTGGTTTACGCAGAGCTAATCTATGGGATTATTTGCAATTATTAATTGGCTTACAAGTAATTCCAGAAATTAATAATTTATTGCAAGGTTCTCAAGAGCGTGAAAATTTTGGTAATAGTCTCTTGAGTTATATCAAGTATAATTTGGGTGAGTTTAATCTATTAATTAATTTATTACTAAATTCTTTAAATCAAGACCAGCAAAATAACTGGATGATCAAAGCTGGCTTTAATCCAGAGTTAGATTATAAACGTGATTTAATTAATCAAGCTAATCAAAAAATTTTAGAATTAGAAAAGCAAGAGCAAATACGAACTGGTTTAAATTCGCTCAAGATTAGATTTAATACTGTTCATGGCTATTATATCGAACTTACTAAGGCTAACTTGCACTTAGCACCAGCAGATTATTTGCGATTACAAACTTTAGTAAATTGCGAAAGATTTGTGTCGCCTAAATTACGAGAATTACAAACTGAAATCGAGGGTGCGCAGAGCGCCATTGGCGATCTAGAAAATTTAATTTTTGGTCAAATAAAAACTGAAGTTGAGTTGTACTTAGCTAATCTACGTAAAGCTGCGCAGGCGTTAGCTAATTTAGATGCGATCTTAAGTTTTGCGCAAGTTGCTCATGAAAATAACTATACTTGTCCGGAATTTAATCTAAATCGAGAGATCATGATCAGCTCTGGGCGGCACCCAATTGTCGAAAATTTAGTTACCCAAACTTTTGTGCCCAATCACACTAATTTAACAGATCAAAGTGCACTATATATTATTACGGGTCCAAATATGGGTGGTAAGTCGACTTATTTACGACAAGTAGCGCTAATTACCATTATGGCGCAGTGTGGTTCATTTGTGCCGGCCAGTTCAGCAAATTTAGCTTTAGTAGATCGCATATTTACTAGAATTGGGGCTGGTGATTATTTATCGCAGGGTAAAAGTACATTTTTAGTAGAAATGGAAGAAACGGCTTTAATCTGTCAGTTAGCAACTAAAAATAGTTTAGTAATTTTAGATGAGGTCGGTCGTGGTACCAGTACTTTTGACGGTTTAGCAATTGCGCAAGCAGTAGTCGAATATATTTATAAGACTATTGGGGCCCGTTGTTTATTTGCAACCCATTATCATGAGTTAACTGAATTAAACAAAATTCATACGGGAATTATAAATTATTATGCTAAATGTAAAAAAACTGATCAGGGCATAATTTTTTTACATGAAATTATACCGGGCATAGCAGATAGCAGTTTTGGTGTTGAAGTAGCCAAATTAGCTAATTTACCAGAGTCTGTAATTGTACGAGCGCAAGCAATTTTAAATAATTTAACTAATAATCAAAATAATTCTAATAACTCAAGTGCAGAGCTAAATT
The DNA here is from genome assembly GCA_947486885.1 of bacterium. Taxonomy (GTDB): domain Bacteria; phylum Babelota; class Babeliae; order Babelales; family JABDEC01; genus CANKVQ01. The sequence continues at coordinate 8,907 of CANKVQ010000004.1, read as the reverse complement.
CACAAATCAATAAAGGGGTTTTTGTCGATTTTCAGCCTGCTAGCTTAAATCAAGCTAAAATTATAGCTCAATTAAAATCACTTGAGTTAAACGATCTGACGCCACGTCAGGCGCTAGATTTACTTTGGAAATTACACGCAGATTTAATTTAATTTTCTAAAACGCACAAATTTTGACTTTTATTTCAGTTTTATATAGCTTGTGACCCCGATTGGATAGTTAGTATTTGATTAGTATTTTAATATCTTTATTTTTCTTCCAATAGGAGAGATTCTTATGAAAAGCATGAAATTTTTTGCCGTAGCATTACTACTTTCTGGTGCTATGTTACAAGCTGCTTGTAATTTAGGGGATTGCAACTCAGCTACCAGACCAGCTTGTGATTCTATGGAAAGCTGCCCAGTTACTAGAAAATCTTGTGGTACTTGTCCTAAACGTGGCCTTGCTAAAATAGCAGTAGGTTGTGTTGTAGGGGCAGCTCGTGAAATGGTTCCAGCAGGTATCATGCGTAATTTTAGTGATGCGCTAGCAGTGACCTCTTTCATGGATGGCGCGACAGATCTTTGTTGCGATAACAATTCTTCAGATATGCCTATAAAAGCCGCTAAGCCTACTTCATCTACAGATGCGATTATGCATCAGGTAAAAAGAGCTTGTTTATTAATGACTAGTTGTTGGGCTGCTAATCAAATTAAAACTAATGCTTTGCCGCATGTTCCAGCCGGTTTAGCTGATGTAATCACTAAAACAGGTGTAATGGGCGATATGGCTTTAACGTGGGCTACCTATGGTGCTTGTAACTCGGCTTTAGATGCTGTAATGCCAGCTGATGATGCTAAAGTCAGCTAATTAAAAAATAGCTAACAAAATTAACTAAAAGTAGTAATTACGGCTAGTTTTAAATTACTCCCCATGCCAGATTATAGGTGTGGGGAGTTTTGCTAGACAAGCTAGGGGTTTTTGCTAGAATTAAGAGGTACTTTTCATAAATTTCTAGTTATACAAGATCGTCGATTGGTGCTTTAAATGGCACCCCAGGCACGGGATAGGATTTGAGGATGGATATTAATAAACCACAGGTAGCTAATAGGTATGCGATTTTTGCCACAGGTGGCAAGCAATATCAAGCTGAAGAAGGCAAGACGATTCAAATCGAAAAAATTGAAGGTTTGCCAGGTACACCTCTAGAATTTACTGAAGTTATGCTTCGTAAATTGGGTGAAGATCAGATCGAGATTGGCCAGCCTTTTTTAGGTGTTCCAGTTAGAGCTGAGATCGTGAAACAAATGAAGGGCCCTAAGGTCATCGTTTTCAGATTTAAACGTCGCAAAAAGTCCCGTGTTAAGAGTGGGCACCGTCAAAATCATACGATTATTAGAGTCACTTCAATCTAATAAATAAATTTAGCTTAATTATTTAAGCGCTTAAATTTTATAATTCTAGCCCTCGGTGTAACACCCGGGGGCTTTTTATGTGTAATATAACTAAATATCCGGCGAGCCCTGCGAAACTTTAGTGTAGAAGGGGGCTTTTTTAAAGTAATTAAAATCCGGCGCGCTACATGCTATTAAATAATTAGTTTTTCAAAACATAATAACTAAATGGGTCTCTTAAAGAAGTGCCTGTTTTACGTATTAATCCAGTATTAATTAATTTAATTAAGCGTAAGCGAGCAGCGCGAGATGTGATCTGCCATAACATAGCCGCCTCACTAGTACTAATTTGCTCTTTTTGTTTTAAATAACTAAGTAACTTTTTTTGCCAATTTTCAACATCTAGTTGTTTAGTAGTTTTTTTAGATTTAGATGATAATTTTGGCAATAATTTAATTGAATAAAGTGTAACTCTAAACTGGTTGTTTAATTCTTCAAAAACTGGTGCCGCTAAGCCTGCTTTTTTACATTCTTTAACTATTCTTTGGATTCCTGTGCCCCATTGCTCGATCCATTTTAATTGATAAAAAACTCTAGCAATTACGCGATTTCGAATTTTAGAGGCGCCAGCTAAAGCTTTACTCATGGTAAAACCAAATGGTAGTCCACCGGGATTGGTAATTTCTAAACGATCATCAAAGATTGCTACACTAATATAAACACCACGAACAGCATAATCAGCATGTAATACAGCATTGGTTAGGGCTTCTCTGATAGCTATGTGCGGATATTCTGGGATGTCTTTACGGACTAAAGTTTTAATTTCAGCACGCATGGTAGTATTTCGGCGAATGAATTTAATGGCTTCTTCAAGTGCTAATGGTAAATAAATATCTATATCTAATTGGTCTAGAATCTCAGTACGATCGGCACCTAAAAAACGCACACAACGGATCTTAGCTTCGGGAAAAAATTTTAAACGATCTTTGCCGAATAAAATCATGCCACCATAACTAGGAACAACTTTAGTGCCATGATTAGTGAGTATCCCTAAGCTATTAGCATGATTACTAGAGACTTGTTTATTAACTGTGGTAAATAGTTGCGCAATAACCTGCCAGTCTAAATCAGACTCTTTACTATGAATAGATGGTAGCTCATCAAATACTATATTGAGTGCAAAGTTTTTGAGAGCTTGTAAAGTTTCTGAATCTGCTACCCGATTGGTAGACCCTAAACGTACATAGGTGCCTTTTTCTAGGCCTAGCGATTTAAGATACATTGGGCCGGTGACATGTGGCACATTAATAACTATTAGCTCTTTATCGCGATAAGTTTTAATCTCGATATCAGGTCTAATTTGAGGCTCTATATTATCGCAAATAGCACTAGCTAAACGTTCTTCTTCAGCTAAAGGATCTTTAATCCCAATAATTCTTTTAGTCTTATCTTCAATTCCGATAATAATTGTGCCGCCAGCAGTGTTAGCAAAAGCAATAATAGTTTTAATAATATTAGGCAGTGCTTGTAGATTTGCTTTAAATTCGAGTGTTTTGCCTTCATGCTCAGTTAAAATATGGTCTAACATTGTGATCAATCTAGATAATTTTTTAAAAAATAAAACAACTCTGACGTTAACACTGAAGAGCTATGAAGTCAAAATTGTTTCATAGTTAAGTTCATAGCTCGAAGTAAGGTTATTAAAATCTTAATGTAGTAGAGGGTAGGGGGCTTTTTTTAAATGACTTAAAGTTCGTTATCTTAGGGCAATACTGTGGACAATATTTAAAACGATCTCTCCAATAGACTAGCAAAAACTGTTCATTGTATTGATATTACATCCGGGGGCTTTTTAGTAAAATATCAAAAATTTGGTATGATTAAATCTAGCAATTTTAACTAGGCCATTAGGGGCTTTAAGATATACAAGTGAGATAATATTTATGTGTAAATTTAAACAACTAATTTTAATTTCAAATTTAGTAATTTCTGGTGCTTTAAATGCGAGTTCTGATAGGGCTACAAGAATTGCAGAAAATCTTGCAAGCTTACGGCAATGTGAACGTGTGATTGCGCCAAACTATGTATTAAAACAACGCTCTGAGCTAGATAGTTGTATAGAAAATAACGGCACAGAGTTTTCAGCTATCGCGCATGAATTTAGAGCCAACAGAGAAATTCCTGAAATAAATTATGCTATTGATCAGCGCAATCAAATAATCGCTGGTTTATCCAAAACATATGATGAAGCAAATTTCTACGACAAAGCTTATATTTCGCTAGGAAACACAGCCGGTGTATTGGTTGGTGCAATTACAGCCTGTGGTCTTTTAGAGTTAATTAAGAGTGGTGCTAAACGTTAAAATTTAATCAAAATAATTTTATAAATCTAGTTCTCTTGTTTCAGGAGAAGTATGCAATATCATTTTAAAATTCACAAAGATGGCGATATGCTTTGGGCAGAATGTGCAGAATTTCCCGGTTGTTGCACTCAGGCCAACAATAAAAAAGATTTAGTTAAGAATATAGTAGATGCATTGAGTTTGTATTTAGAGCAAGATGTAATATCTGAAAACTTAGTATTAGAGTGGGATATTTTTAGCAAGATTGATGATCTACAGGTTAAAATTAACCAGTATCATGCTAGTTGTCCTGAATTGAAGCAACAAGTTAAAGAATATTATCGCATAAGCGTAACTTATAGTTCGAATGCTCTAGAGGGTAATACGTTAACTGAATCTGAAACTAAAATTGTTTTAGAAGAGGGAATTACGATCGGCGGCAAACCCTTAAGGGATCATCTGGAGGCTCAGGGTTTAAGTGAAGCGTATGATTTTATGTATACTGTGATTGCTAGCCAGACGATTACTATTGAACAAATTAAGCAGTTACACAAATTATTTTACTATCGCATTAACGAACAACAAGCTGGAGTTTATCGTACCGTAAAAGTATTGATTACCGGTTCTAAATATCCTACTACTAGCCCAGATAAAATAGATACAGCAATGGTCGAAATGGTAGCGCGTTTAAATAATTTGCGCCCAAAATTACATTCGGTAGAGTTTGCGGCCCAGTTGCATAAAGAGTTTGTGTTTATACACCCGTTCATTGATGGCAATGGCAGAGTAGCGCGCTTATTACTAAACTTAGCTTTACTGCAAGCTGATTATAATATTGTAATTATCCCGCCGATTATGCGCGCAGAGTATATCTCTAGTTTAGAAAAAGCCCATATTGCAGATCGTGATTTTGTGATTTTTGTGGCCCAGATGTTACAAGAAACCCAAAAAGATTATCTCAGGTTATCATAAATTAGCTAATTTTTTTAAGTTATTATTTTCGCCAGCTAAAAATAACGTATCTTGTTCATGAATTACTAAATCAGGAGTAGCCGTAAGCATATCACTATGACGCCTGACAGCGACACAATGTACATTATAATTACCTAATAGATCTAATTCAGCTAAGCTTTGGGCAATAAATTGGCGCGGTGCGGCAAACTCTACTACTGAATAATCATGATTGAATCTAGTTGTAGTTGGAAAAGGTGAACTTAGATTATCAGCTAGATTTAATGCGGAATAATATTCTGGTCTGACTATTCTATCAGCGCCAATTAAATTTAAAATTTCAGACTTAATGTCACTATTAGTGCGGGCAATAACCAGCGGATGTTCGAGCTCTTTTTTTAAAATTCTAGTAATTATCGCTGTGTCGGCAAAGTTTTTGCCGAAGCCAATAATTACACCATCCATATTTTCAATATTAATAGTTTTAAGTGAATTGCTGTCTAGTATATTAATACAAATTGATTGTGCTACGTGATCACGAATTTTCTCAATTCGATTTTCATCACGATCGATCGCCAAGACATCAAAGCCGCGCTCAGATAAAGTTGTAGCGACTTCATAGCCATAATGCCCAATGCCAATCACACAAAATTTCATGGTTTCTCCAAACAAGTTTCTAAAGAAATTAACTCTAAGTTAGCTTAGCATGACGCGTTCTTCTGGCAGAGAAAAATCTTTGGTTTCGCGTTTCTTTAATAAAACTAAAATTAATGTTAATGAACCAATTCTACCGAATAACATGCTTAATAATATAAAAATTTTGCCAATTAAACTGAGTTTAGCGGTTAAGCCTAGAGATAAGCCTAGAACTGCAAACGCTGAAGTTGCTTCAAAAATCACACTGAGAAAATCAGCATTTAGTTCCGTGATTAATAAACAAAAAGCGGTAAAGGCGATCCAAGATAAACTTAGCACAATAATAGTCATGGCTTTGTAGACTTGAGTTTGTGGTATAGTGCGGCCGCCAATTTCGATACTATTACGTCCAGAAATTACGGCTCTAGTTGTAGCTAAAAAAATCATAAGTGTTGAAGTTTTAATACCGCTACCAGTGGAGCCTGGGGCTGAGCCAATAAAGCATAAAATTAAGATTAGTAAAATAGTTGATAAGCGTAATGCATGAATATTTACCGTTAAAAAACCAGCACTACGCACTGAAATTGCATTAAATAAACTGTTAGTGATCGAAGTTAAAAAATCGTCATTCTTTAAAGTATTATTATGCTCTAAGCACCAAAATAATAGCGCGCCACCTAAAATTAAACAAAGTGATACCGAAAACGCTATGCGACTATTGAGCGAAATACGTATTTTTTGGCCAGTAAAATAGCCACGTAAAGCACTGAGTTTTTCGTGCCAGGTAATAAAGCCTAATCCGCCCACAAAAATTAGAAAGCCTGTAGTGATTAACATGATAAAATTTTGATTAAAACTGGCGTCACCATCTGGAAAAATAGAAATGCCAGCATTGCAAAAAGAAGCCGTAGCATGAAAAAATGAGTAAAAAATAGCTTTGTGTAAGGGGTAAATATTATAAATATTTAAAAAAGTGATTAAGGCGCCAAAGCATTCAATGGCAATAGTTAAACCCAATATAAATAAAAGTATTTTTTTTATATCTACAATTCTATGGATCTCTAAAATATCTTCAGCAATTGAGTGAGTACTCATTTTGACTTCAGCTAACATAAAAACAAACATGAGTGATAGAGTAATAATTCCCAGACCGCCGAGCTGCATTAGCCAGAAAATTATTTGTTGTCCGAAGAATGTGAATTGATGTAAATCAATGGTGAGTAAGCCACAGACACAACTAGCTGAAGTAGCAGTAAATAGTAGATCGATTAAATGTATCGGACCATTACGAGAAATGGGAAGGGCTAATAAAATTGTACCCAAAGTTATCATAATAGGCAGTGCTAACAGTGCTAAGCGGCCCCAAAGACTATAATATGATTCAGCTTTAATCATAGAAATTTAAAATCTCCAGATAAAATTTTTTAATTAGATTTTAAAATTTTAACTTACAGATATTTTTACTATATAACTATAATTTAATTTTTGCGTAAAGCTTGATCTAAGATATTTTTAAGTTCTGAAATTTTCACTCTAGTTTGCACCATAGTATCACGATTACGTACAGTTACAGTCTGATCTGCTTCAGATTCAAAATCATAAGTAATGCAGAGTGGCGTACCAATCTCATCTTGTCTACGATAACGTTTGCCAATTGAACCAGAGTTATCTAAATCAAGATTGTAGTCAGTGTTTAAACTTAATTGTTTATATAATAACTCAGCCTGTGAATTTAACTGTTTTTGTAAGGGCAAAATTGCGGCTTTGACTGGCGCAATCTCTGGCGCTAATTTTAAAACTACGCGAGTTTCGCCATCTAAAATCTCTTCACGATAAGCATCGAATAATAAAGTAAAAAATAAACGATCAACACCAACAGAACATTCTACAACATGTGGCATAAAACTTTGTTTGCTTTCTTCATCGAAGACAGCTAAATCTTTACCGGAGAATTTGGTGTGCCGTGATAGATCGTAATCACCACGATAAGCGATTCCTTCGAGCTCTTTCCAACCAAAGGGGAACTCATATTCGACATCTAAACAGCGCGAGGAATAGTGTGCTAGTTCGTCACTAGCATGCTCGCGAAATCTAATTTTGGTCATGTCGATCTGTAAGTTATTATAAAACTGTTTACGTTGCTCTAGCCAAAATTCTAAATCTTGTAATGCATGCGCACCCTGACAAAAATATTCTAGCTCCATTTGCTCAAATTCACGGGTTCTAAATAAAAATTGGCGCGGTGTAATTTCGTTACGAAATGCTTTACCAATCTGGGCAATCCCAAATGGTATTTTGCTACGACTAGAAGTCATGATGTTTTTAAAATTTACAAAAATCGCTTGCGCAGTCTCTGGGCGCAAATAAGCATGACTAGTACTTTCAGCTGTAGCGCCAACTGCTGTTTTGAACATTAAATTAAAATTACGCACCGATGTCCAAGCTTTTAAGCCACAGTCAGGACATGATTTAGCTAAATCAATATGGTCAGCTCTGAATCTATGTTTACAGTTAGTGCAATCGACCATTGGATCATGAAAGCCTTCTAGGTGCCCAGAGGCTTCCCATTCGGCTTCAGGCCCGAGAATTGCACCTTCAAAGAATACTACGTCTTTGCCACTTTGCTTAAGCGCTTTAGTCCAAGCTGCGCGAATATTAGCCTTCATAGCAGCACCTAACGGACCAAAATCATAGACGCCGTTTAAGCCACCATAAATCTCTGCGGCTTGATAGACAAAGCCACGGCGTTTACATAAAGCAATTATTTTTTCTAGCGAGACGGTATTAGCACTAATTGACATAGTTTTTAGTTTTCAGCTTTTTAATTTTCAAAAATTTTATTTTAAAATTAACTCTAAATTTAATTACAAGACTTAAAATACGAGAGAACCAATTTTTTGACAAATTATTAGTAACCCCTCGACTTTACTTGTATATTTTAAAATACTATTTTACTGAAACCGGTGAAGTTCTGAAGCTAGTCGCACGTACATGACTTGGGGTTTTTGCGCTAGCTACACCAGTTGCTAAACGTTCAGTGCAAATTAATTTTGCAGCAGTGACAGTTGGGTGATCGGCTAAATCTTTGGGCATCTCAGCTTTATGATCTAATAATTTGCCAACCATTTCCGCTGCAAATTCTGGATGGCCTGAGTAAATTTTAATAAAATGTTCCACTGCAGTGTACCCAGAATCAGTCACAGTACTGCCAGACTTGAAACCAGCCGCAAATAGCTGATCGAAGATATTTAAACGAGCAACTTTTTCATAATTGAGTTCTGTTTTACGAGCTCTCGGTGAGCCAGCCAGACTAGCTTCTGATGGTAGTGGTTGTAGTTGAAAAATTGCTGTTTCGCCATCGTGGTCGTGATTACGTTTATTGATTTTTCTTGCTAACGTGTCTCTTTTAGCGCGGCTTTCATCTTTAGGTTTTAAATCAGCTATTGCTACAGTCACTTTGTCTGGAACGCTAGTTCTTATTGCTTCAAATAAAGCTGTATAAATTTTGCCACGATAGTCAGATGCTGTTGCATCAGCTGCAAATAAATTTAAGTTTGTGTTAATTAATAAAAATAATAAAGCAGTGTATTGTGCATGTTTAAGTT
>CANKVQ010000003.1 GCA_947486885.1 bacterium | reverse complement strand
TCGTAATTATGGCAGACGCGGAAGATTCTGGTGCTTCGGGACTATCCGCATGGTAATGGACTGGGCTCGGGGTAGCAGCAACTTGAACTGGTACGATTAATCTTCTTGGTATAGGTGCAACTTCTCTAGATTCAGGCAAATCAATGGGGGGTGTTGTGATTGTGAATATTGGGCTAGTCTGTGTAGCAACTTCTGAAGTTTCTCTAATCGGGATAAACACTGGTGGTCTACGATTTGTGGTAGTATAGCGAGTTGCATATCTTGCAGCACTACCTGTGTCCACGCTATCCATACTCACTAAAGAAAAGCTAATAAATTTACAGGTTAATATTAAGAATAACTTGTCTGACATTTATTTTAATTAACTTAAGCAAAATTTATTCTAAATAAGCACGGATTATTTTAATTAAAACAAAGCAAGCGATGACAGCCGTAGCAGAAGGTTCTGGTGATTCAGAGCCAGCTGCATGAACTGGTTCAGGTAATCTTGGTGATGTAGCAATTCGGCCAGTTCCGTTATCTGGTGCCGAGAGAGCAATAGTACGATAAGAAAATAAAGGGCTAGTCTGCGTAGCCCTATCGACGGTACTGCGAGTACGACTTTGGCTTGGTGGGGTAGCATCATGTGAGGCATTAAGGTATGCACTAGGCCAAAAAATTATTAAATTTATAGTTAAAATTTTAAATAGCGGTAACTTATTCACCCCTATATCCCCCGTTATTGTAGCATAGAGTTACTAACGGGTAAGCTATTTTATAGTGGCAGCATTGTGCAAGAATTTAGTGATTCCAGGTAGTTTAATTGATGAATCAGCGATTCCTAAAGCTAATCGATATAGATCTTCAAAATTACACTCGATTTCTATGCCGTTATTATAAAGAAAAGTTATAGCTGCTAATAAGCCGGCCCTTTTATTGCCATCTGTGAAAGGGTGATTTTTTATAATCCCAAAACAATAAATTGCTGCTAATTCAAAAATATCGTGTTTATCGTATTGCTGTAATAAAATCGGTTGTCCTAATGCTGACTCTAGTAATGCTAAATCTCGAAGGCCATATGTGCCACCAAAACGCCCTAGTGAATCAGCATACAAGTCTAATACTTCATCTATTGATAAAAATCGAATCATGTCTTGGCTAGTTTTTCAAAAACTGGAGCATATTTATCCATAATTTTGTTAGCAGTTTGACGAGTACGTTCACGTGAAGACTTCGGTCGTATGATAATCATATCGCCGCTAATTACAATTTCTACATCAGTATTTTCGTCGATATTTAATTTTTCAAGCACAGCTTTATCAATTACTAAAGCCAGCTTATTATCATGTTTGATCAATTTTTTAAATTTTTCAGCCATTTTATTTATCCTGTAATTTGTTTTTAATTTTTAACTTAAGAGTACTATACAAGTAAACTAGGTAATATTTCAACAGAGTTTTACTTTTTGCTTTCTGAGTCTAAATCTTGAATCAGTTCTAACCAATCATGACTAGCTCTATGATTATGTAAACCACCATTTGACTGGGTATTTACCCTAAACAGATCGGCTTTATTAATCAGCTAATTTAGGTACTATTGACTATTATTACATAGCACTGCCATAATAGTCAGGTGCTTATTTTTTAAATAATATTTGAAAATAGGGAAATTTAAGGTGTTCAAGCGTCAAATTGAGTTAGTTTTAAGCCAGAGAGCTTTAAAAATTCCAGTAATTGCGGTTTTGGGGCCTAGGCAATCGGGTAAGACTACTTTAGTTAAAGCTGTTTTTACTAAGCATAAATATGTTTCTTTAGAAAATTATGATGAGCGAGAAATAGCACTACAGGACCCCCGGGGCTTCTTGGCTAAATGTGATAATGGGTATGGCATGATTTTAGATGAAATTCAGCATGCACCTAAATTATTATCTTATATCCAAACTTTAGTAGATGAACAACCTAGGCCAGGTTATATAGTGATCACGGGGTCGCAAAATATTTTGGTTAATCAGGCAATTACGCAAAGTTTAGCCGGGCGGGTAACTATTTTGACTTTGATGCCATTGTCGATTACCGAATTTAAACTGAACCAAATTTTACCTGCTAGCTTAGAGGAGTTAACTGTTAAGGGTGGTTATCCACGAATTTATGCGCATAATTTAGATTATCATAATTGGTATTTAGATTATGTTGAGTCATATGTAGAACGGGATGTGCGGCAAATTGGTGAAATTATAAATTTAAATGCGTTTAAGCGTTTTATTAGGTTATGTGCTGGGCGGACTGGACAATTATTAAATATAGCGGCTTTGGCGGTAGATTGTGGCATAGATCAGCGTACAGCTAAGCATTGGTTGTCTATCTTAGAGGCTAGTTATATTATTTTTTTATTACAGCCCCACCATAAAAATTTTAATAAACGCTTAATTAAAACGCCAAAATTATATTTCTATGATACTGGTCTGGCTTGTGCGTTACTAGATATCGAAACTGCTAGTCAGCTGGATACGCATTATTTACGGGGTGGGTTAGTAAAATGTTTAATTATTACAGAAATTTTAAAGCATTATTACAATATAGGTGACAGGCCAAATCATGTTTATTTCTGGCGTAATCAAAGCGGTAATGAAATGAATTGTGTGTTGGAAAAACATGGCCAATTGATCCCCATCGAAATTAAAGCTGGGCAAACGCTTGGTAGTGATAGTTGTAAGGGTTTAGATTATTGGAATAAATTAACTGAATCTGTAGAGCCAAATGGTTATTTAATTTATGGTGGCATTGAAGATATGCAACTATCAAAATGTACCATTGTGACTTGGCGTAATATCGATAAAATATTTGTTTAAAATTAATTTATAACTTGATCTTTAAACTGATTTTTTCTACGAGTACGTTTATCTTGAAATAACTTACGCTGTAAAAATCTGATAGCGGGGCGGCAGTAAAAACTTTTATAAGTTTTAAATAGCTTGATTTGTCCTTCTTCATAGCCCATTAATAATGGAAAACTTTCAGTATCGATAATAGCTAATTTTTTGGAACTGTCTTCAATTCTAAAGTTACTATAATTGGGATCGACTGCGCATTGTAAAAAATTACTAATTTCTAAGCACTCTTTAGGATTAGGTTTGCAATTAGTATCGCTACAGTTAATCTCTTCGGCGACTACAGCATAAATAGCAGGAACACAAATAGACTGTGTGCTGTGTATACCAATATTATAGCCGGTAATTTTAAGCCAGCAGGGGTTTTTAGGTAACCAAAACCATTTTTTTGGTACCGTTAAATAATTGGCCCAACGTGGGTTCTCGGCTGCTTTAGCCATGATATTTTCGCTAGTAACAACACGTGAAAAACCAATAGTATGTCGTACAGTGCCACTCAATGTAAAAATTCCCATGGAATATATGCCACGGTTATATGGTTTAGTAATACTATCTGGTTTTTCCACTAATAATTTTACTATAAAAGGATATTGTTTAAATTTAGCAATAATTAAACCAGAAAAATTTTTAAAATAAAATTCGTTGCTTTTAAGAATTATGAAATCTGTAAAATAAGTTTTAAAAACCCGCATACGTTTTTCTTTTGATAGTTTATTAAGTTCATGTAGTTCTGCTAAAAATTTTTCGACTTGAGCGCTAAGTATAGCTCCAGTGACAACTATTTGCGAATTATTGCGATAAGCGATTGGTCCGGCTGGAATTAACTTTTGATTAAAATAAGCTCGATCAAAGGTGCGAAATAAAGGCCTTTCTCTTAAATGTGAATCACGTAAGATATAGATTGGGTTTTTTGCAGAATTATTAGGCTGATCAGCCCACTGGACTTCGATGTATGGTACTTCAGGATCAATAATTCTAAAATGATTGCGCGAACTAAGGTTACAAACAGTTATAAGCAAAAAATAGCTAGCAAAAGTAATTTTTAAGTTCATTTTAGAAAATAGCCCTTTGGTTACTATCTGTTATTTTTTATAATATTTTAGTTTTTAGCTTAATTAAGTGTGAAGATCAATAAGTAAAAAATTTCTTTTGCTTTTTTTGGAATAGCCTGGTTATGTTAGGGGGTAGTATTTTCTAAACTCTTTTTTAAGAAAGGGGAGTTATAATGAGCGAAAGAGAACTCCTGAGCCAGCATCAAAGCTTGTTGGGGTCTCTAGTAGACCTACCAGGAAAAATAATCGAACTCCAAAACTTCGAAAACATAGCGGAATTTGTGCTGCATGGCCTTTGCCGTGAGAATAGCTTCAATGTGACACATGCTGCTTATTTAGTCGATAATCCGGATTTTGATTGTCTGAAAGGCATTGCTGGCTTTTCAATTGCCGAACTGGGCCACTTGAATGAAAATGCTTGGGCTAATCCCAACATTTTTAGTGACTTCATGCGGGAATCACAATTCAATCAGTTAGTGCGTGGTGTTAGTCGCAATAGTGCGCGCGCCCATAATCAAACTAAGGCAGTGCAAGAAATTGCTGAAGCCGTAGGTATTCCAGAACCTTCAATGTGTAGCTGGAAACTTAAGCATGATAATCACGGCATGTTGATCTATCGCAAGACTGATCCCAATGGACCATTTGATGAGCATTTTATCAAGAGCTTATACTTATTAAGCTTTTGTCCTATTTTTTAAATTTCAACTAGTAATGCAGCGAATAAGTAGATGGATGGTAATGTAACGACGCGAAATCGTCAGTTAGGATGCAACCGTGATGACCATTTGTACGCAAAAAATAGTGAGCGACAACAAATTTAAGTTATCGCTCACTATTTTTTAAAACTTACTTAGAATTAAGCAGGCTTTTCGTTATTAGATTCTGGAGCTCCGTCTGGTGCAGTATCAGGAAGAGTAGGCTCACTTGGAGCAGAAGCTGGCGCTTCGCTTTTTGCTGGGTTATTGCAGCCAAGTTGTTTGCAGCCTGAAAGACTACCTAAAACTAATACACCTAAGGCCAATGCTAAGAATCTTTTCATAAGATCTCCCTCGCTAAATAATGGTTATTCAAATAACAGTACTAATTAAAAATAAAATACTAATCAAAAAATTTAATTACAAGACTGGTTTACATACGCTGTTTTAAAATAGTCGCAATTTGCAAATATTTAACTTGTTTGGCGGGTAACCAAGTAGCAATTAATCCTAATATCAGGGACAAACTAAAAATTGTCAAAAAAACTGTAAATTCTAGCTTAATTGGCAGTGTATTAATTAAATAAACTTCTGGCAAAGTAATTATGGGATACTGCTCTAATAGATGACCAAAAAGATAAGCCAAGGCAAGTCCAATTGTAGTAGCGATAGTTACAACAGTTAAACCAATTAAAATAAAAAGCTGTTGAATTTTAAATTTGCTTAAACCTAAAGCTTGCAATAAGGCAATCTCGTGCATACGTTGAGTTACCAACATAAACATGAGTGCTATGATAGTAAAACTAGTAATAATTGTAATTAACAATAAAATTAAGCCCATTACATATTTTTCTAATTTTAGCGCTGAAATAATTGGCGTATATAGTTCTTGCCACGGATAAAAAGCTAGCTTAAATCTAGCTTTTAGTTTTTTAAGTAAATTTAAGCTCTGTGAGTTGAGAGTTAAAGTTTGTGAATTTATTTTTAAACCAACTTGGGTAACCTGGCTATCGGGAAATAAGATTTTTATAAAATTCAAGTTGCAGATAATTAAATTTTGGTCAAAGTCGCTTATGCCAGTTTTAAAAAGCGCGCCGATGGTAGCACTATGGGACTCGAAATTAATCGAACGAGTTAAATTATTAGTCTTGCTAGGTATTAATAATTCGACCTGGTCACCGATATTTAAATTATAATTTTTAGCTAGTTCTGTGCCAATTAAGATTTGGTCGGGAATATTATTAGCAATTAAATCTAAGATTTTTAAATTATTTCTAGGATTAGTATTTTTATTTTTGACAGGTGTGTACTTTATGCTGTTGGGATTAGTTATTTGTGAATTTAGATTAGTCACTAAATATTCTAAGTCCGGATCAATACCCATGAGCGTAATTGCGGGGCTAAGCTGCTGCTCTTGGGTAGTAAGAATTACTTGCTGAATTATTTTTGGGGCGCAAGCGCTAATTTCGGGGAACTCACGTGTTAAGACCTGTTGAATCGCGATAAAGTTTAAACCAGCGCCAGTACAGCTCTCCATGATTAACTGCGGGTGAATGGTTTGTAAATTTTTTAAAGTAACTTCTTCGAAGCCACGCGTAATCGACCAAGTAAGCGCTAATGCACCACAGGCTAACGCGATACTAGTCATGCTGATCAGTAACATCACTTTAATAGCATGATTAGCGTGAGGGCTAAATATTAATCGTTTAGCGAGCCAACAGAGCATAAGGGTCTCGTGTGTATTTCGGACTTTTAAATTAAAGCTAAATTAGATTTAAACTATTTAAGCGGGTTTGATATTTACCAGATTTAAATTCGGTATTTAACCAAGTCTTAATAATTTCGAATGTTAATTCTGGTGTGACAAAATTTGCTGGTAAGACTAAAACATTGCAGTTATTACTTGCTTTGGATTGGTGTGCGGCTTCAGTATTCCAGGCTAGGCCAGCATAAATTTTTGGATGGCGATTTGCGGCAATCGACATGCCAATCCCAGAACCGCAGATTAAAATACCTAGATCAGCTTGGTTAGTTAAAATTTGCTGACAAACTTTAGTTGCTATTTCTGGATAATCGCAAGTTAAATTGTTATTACAGCCCT
This sequence comes from bacterium, assembly GCA_947486885.1. Taxonomy (GTDB): domain Bacteria; phylum Babelota; class Babeliae; order Babelales; family JABDEC01; genus CANKVQ01. Next base: position 9,974 of record CANKVQ010000003.1, on the reverse strand, counting down.
GATCCAGCCAAGTAATTTTCTGATTTGTAATTTCTTTTGGGATAATTTCTGGTGTACCTTTACCAATAGTTACATTAGTAACTAAATTTTCGATAATAAATTTTTTCAATTCATAACCACGATGGTCAGCACCAATAGCAATTTTTAAAATCATTTACGCACTCGTAACAAATATTCTGCAGGATCACACTCGCCATTTTCTTGATCACATAATTGATAATTTCCTGGTGCCCAGTGTAAAATAGCTGCTTGTTGCAATGATCTAAGTTTGATACTCACGATTAGTTGTTCTGGATTTGCTAATTTAAGATTTTTAATTTCTGTTGCGTTATTAGATGGGTTATCAGAATCGTTCAAACTTATAGCTTGAACTACTTGCTCTAATTCTTGCTCTACTTGCTTACAAATGGCTAGTTTATCACGAGTTTCTGGCGCTGCACAGCTGCTTTGATTATGTTGCAAGTATCTACTGCTATTTAGTTTATTTAAATTGGCACTAGTATTACTGTTATTATTATTAATTAAATTCTGGGATTTCAAATCAAAGCCAACTAAATAAATCTGTTTGTGTTTATTAAATCTATTTCCAAAAGCTAATTGATATTTGCCTGGTAAAATTACAGGAGTTAAGACTGACGGTTGATAACAATTTGTGCCTAGTTGTAAACTAATATTCCAGCCGCGAACATTTGGTGGTTCGGTAGCCCATAACATTTGGTCGTACATGTATGGTGCATAAGCTAGAACATAAAAAACATAGCCGTGATTTGGAGCACTCGTAGGCACTAATAAAATATCAAAAATTCCCGTAGTGCTAAACCCATTATAAACTCTGGTAGTACGAATATTTTGGCGCCACTTCAGCCAATACTCTGGGTTAATATTATCGGCTTGATAGAAAGTCATGTTGGTCCACTCTGGAAAGCCGACACAACCTGTTAAAATTAAGCATGAGATTATGACTAAAATCAGGCTTGATAATAACGATAATTGTGATCGCGAAATTAATTTTAGATAATTTTTTTTTAAGCAAGTTTTTTTCAAGCTAGTTTACCTACAAACCATAAATATACCCAAAGCTATTAATAATTTAATTTATATTGGAGTATAACAGCTTCAAGATTTAAGCAACTAATTTATAAAAATCAGTTTCGCGAATAATTTTATTTTTTAATAAAACTTGATAAATTTGCTCTAATTTAGATTTATTAGCTTCTAAAAGTTTAGTAGTTTCTAATTTAAGTTGCTCAATTAATGCTAATGCAGCATCTTTTTTAGCCGCTAAATTTTGTTTAGACAGGTCAGTAATCTTAAAACCGCCTAATGTAATCTGCATAGCTAATTCTAAAGCTCGTTCTTGTTCAGTTGCTTGATATTCGTAGGAGCAAGATCCCAATAATATAATTTGGGCAATGTGTCCTGCTAATTCTAGTTGTATTAACTGGCTTAACTGTGCTTGATTATGGAATTGACCACGTGGTGTCACTGGGTAGGTTAAGGTAGTGCCATACTTGACAGTTGGTTTATATAAGCCGTGATTTTGAGCTGGTTGCTCTGGTACCGGCTGATTAATTGGCAGTGTAGTCACCATGCTAATACGCTCATTAGGTTGCAATAACATAGTAGCGATAGCACGGCCAGTTTGATGCGCGGCCACTATTTTAAGCTCACTATCAGTTAGCGTTAAAGCCTGACGATTATTGGCAATATGATGTACGTTTTGATCTAGTGCGTATTGAAAATCTTGTTGATCTACTGGACGATGTTCTTGCAATGCTAATTGCAGGGCGTTATTCATAATAGCTTCCAGATCGTCATAAGGACAATTATGTGTTTCTTGAGCAAGTTGTTTTATAAGCTCTTCTGGTAGGAAAATTCCATTTTTGTTTAATTTTTTTACTAAAAATTCTAATCTTTGAGTATAAGTAGGGTATTGAAATGGGATAATTTCGCCAAATCTGCCGTGTTGACGTAAAGCAGGATCGATTTTATCGGGACGATTAGTTGCAGCTAAAATAATAATCTGTTTATTTGGATCTACGTCAACTTCGCCACCCATCCAAGTAAGCATAGAACTTAATAATTCGTTCGGTTTACCATGGTCGGCACGATTTAAATTTAACAAATCTATTTCATCTATAAATACAATACAAGGGCCATCAGCTCTGATTAAGTCCATAGTTTGTTTAAAACCTATAGAATTAATCATAGCGGCAGGCACTTGGAAAAATCTGGTAAGTTCATTTGGTTTTTTTAATTTTTTGACCTCACCAGCTAGTGCTTTAGCCATGAAACTTTTACCAGCGCGTGAACCACCGACCAATAAATAACCCCGTTCCGGCGCTAAGCCAGCGGAATCAAATTTTTCTGGTTCGGTAATATATTCAGCTAATAATTTAAATTTATGCTTAATGTCATCGTTGCCAATAATATCATCAAAAGTTACGGCGGACTCAACCGCGCTATCATCTTTAAATTTTTCCGCCATAGTTTTAGTGACTGGTAGGCCTTGTAATTTCTTATTTAAATTAGTTGCTTTATGCCAAATCCATGGCCCAATTTGGCTGGTTTTATCTTTAGTAGCCATAGCAATATAGGTGCCTAACAGGGTCGACTGTAAAGCTTTGGAAAAAGGGGTTCCCTGGTCAGCGCGTTTTAAGCTGTCATCTTTCAATTTATCAATCGCCAAGCCCAACGCCATAAGTGTATATAACATGTGATTAGATAGATAATCTTTACTATATTCTTTGGCAGCTGGCATGATAGCACTCATGGCTATACCACCAGCAACTACTGCAGGACTATTAATATCAACACTTAAATATTTAAAACCGCTGGCGATAAAATTATTTTTTGGGGCCCATTTATAGTAAGCGCCATAACTTAACAGGGAAGCTGGAATTAAATATTGTGGCTTAGCTGTTTTATCCCACCAATAACTTAAAGTAGCACAAAATCTTTTATATGCTCTTTGGGCGTGATTGGTTCCAACATGATGTGAATCTTCAGTAATACGAGCCAACATAGCTTGATTTAGATTTAATTTTTCGGTTATCTGTGCTTCAGTTGGGGCGGGTCCACCACGACTGAATTCAGTATCTAAGCTACTTAAATCAATATCTGGCCAATGGCGCAAACTGTCTTTTAAGCCTTGGTCAATGGCGCATAAAAATAAATAATTAGCTTGTGTAAATAGCGCAATATTTAATAATGAACTGCTCATAGCGACATTATTTTTAAATTTATTTACCAGCTGACGTAATTCGACGATTTTGGTGCGTACTTGCGCTTGTTGTTCACGAGGTAGCTTAAGCGCATTACGATTGGAAACGAGGACTAAACGTTCTAATAAAGCTTCGACTTGATTGAGTTGCTCATAAGATTGATTAGAAAGATTTAATAAGTTTGTTTGTGATGTTTCCGAAATTACAGGTTCAGCTGATATAGAAAGACTATCGATGTTGATACTAAGACTAAGCCAAAAGGCTAACAAAAATTTTAAACGCATGTTAACTTCCATATGTACATTTTGATCGAACTTTTTAAATTTCTTCAGATTGTATTAAAATTTAGATTAAAAGTGATTAGTTTTAACTATAGTTTTTATGGGATTTTTGTCAATTATGGCTCGATTTAGCGCTAAAATATTACTAGGAATAATGCTTGGATTAGGAATCTTAGGGGTAGTTCATTTTTATAAACAGATTGAAGCCCCGGTTTTTGATTTAAATTTAATTAGCAAATATCGAAAATTAGCACCGGTAGCGATTATTGGTTCTGGGCCAGCCGGACTAGGAGCTGGTATTTATGCGGCCAGGGCAGGGTTGCACACTGTGATTATTGAGGGTAGCAAGCCGGGGGGATTATTGATGGGTACTACTGATGTTGAAAATTGGCCCGGCGAAAAATTGATTTTGGGGCCCGATTTAATTACTAGATTGCGGACGCAAAATCAAGAATTAGGGGTCAAATTTATGACCGCAACGGTTGATCAAGTTGATTTTTCTAAATGGCCTTACGAAATTACGACCACTGATAAAGTTAAATTCAATGCTTTAACTGTAATTATCGCTACTGGGGCTACACCTAAAACTTTAGGCGTGCCGGGTGAGCAGGAGTATTGGGGTAAAAGTGTTAGTGCTTGCGCTATCTGTGATGCACCTTATTTCAAAGATTTGAATGTAGCAGTAGTCGGCGGTGGAGACTCAGCTATGGAAGAGGCTTTGCAATTGGCAGCTTATGCTAAGCAAGTCTTGGTAATAGTACGAGGAAATAAATTGCGAGCTTCAGCGCGCATGCAAGCTCGCGTACAAGCTTTGCCAGAAACTATTAAAATTATTTTTAATAGTTCAATTAAAACCATTGTTGGCAATGGCGAAGATGTTACTGGTATAGAATTAGTTACTACGGAGGTAAGCACCAAAAAATCTCAAGTTACGCAAATGCCTATAGACGGCGTTTTTTTAGCGATTGGTTACGATCCAAATACAAAGTTGTTCGTAGGGCAACTAGATTTAGATGCTGCTGGTTATATTAAAGTTCAGGGGCGCACTCAAGCTACTTCTAAGCCGGGAATATTTGCTGCGGGCGAAGTTAGCGATAATTATTATCGTCAAGCGGGAATAGCTTGCGCTGAGGGCAACAAAGCGGCTTTAGATGCCGATAGATTTTTACAATCAATTGGATTTAATGCTGAGTTAGCTAAACAAAATTTTACGCGTTATTTTCAACCTAAAGTTACTAAATCCAATTTAGTTAGTTCGATTAGTAGTTTAGCCGAATTAGAGCGTGAAGTAATGCAAAGTAAAATTCCAGTTATTTTAGATTTTTGGGGTCCACATTGTCCAGCTTGCACACAGATGTTGCCCAATTTTGAAGACTTAGCAGAAACGTTTGCCGGTAAAGTTAAATTTATTAAAATCAATGTTTCAGAAGCTGAAGATTTGGTACGCAAATTCTATGTTCTACGCATACCGACTTTTATAATTTGTCGTAATGGCGAAGTAGTTACGCAGTTTGTAGGATCAAAGGATAAAAAAGCGTTAACTGAAATTATTGAGCAGTTTGCAGGCTAGTTTTATGAACTTAAAATTAACTGGTAAAATTATTGCTTTCTCTGGTATTTCGGGGTGTGGTAAATCGACATTGGCTAGAATTTTAGCTGAAAAATTAAATATTGTTTGTGTGTCAGAACCCGAAGTAGATGCTTGGCCAGACATTGCTCGCAATCAAGCGAAATATGGCCCAGCGCTAGCGTTATTTTCTTTTAGACAGCTATGGGCGGCTAAATATATCGATGCAGATCTTATTCGTAAAACTGGTGAGTTAGTGTTATTAGATACTTATTTTTTTAAAATAAATGGCGATTATCTTGGGGAGCCTGGCATGGATTGGTTATTGCCAGCGAGTGACCCTTATTTGCCAATTTTTAAAAAGCTCGCAGAGCTCGATCAAAAATATTTTCCAGATGCTGATATTGTAATTTTGCTAGAAGTATCTCAAGCTGATCGCGATAAATTTTTACAAGAGCGGGGCCGTGCTAGCGACCAGCTAGCTGGTTTTTCTGAAAATTATGCTTTAGAGCAAGCTTATGTTGCGCAAGCTACAGTAAAACATTGCGAAATAAATAATCTTAAATTAATTAAATTTACCCAAAAGTTTGGCGACCCTGTTGTGCAAGCTGAGCGGTTGCATGAGCTGCTGATTTCAGAAAAAATAATTTAGACAATTACTTTATAACGTGTGGCTGAACCTTCACCTAAGCGTTGCAAACGTTTTAAAATGACCAATTTTTTGATAATCGATTCTACGGTGCGGGCTAGAAACCCCATGGCCTTAATCGCATCCCTGCGGGTAAATTCGTTGGGACTATTTTGTAAAGCCCATTGCCATATTAATTTCGAACTGGCGTTAAGAATAAAAATGGGGCCTGTTTTAAGGGCCCCAAATAATTTTTAAACAATTAAAATAATTTAATTTACTTTTGTTCTTTGAGCGCTTTAATTAAGGGGTCTAATACGCCTAGTTAATTTTGCCAGAAAGCTAAATTAGTTTGCGCTTATTAGCTTCGCTGAAGAAATTATTGCAGCTAAAGCTTGTGGGTTTGCTTGTTAGAAGAAAAAGCCTAAAATTTGGGCAATTTTGAGTAGGGCGGGTGGTGTTAAATAGTCACTTGAAGAATTTTTTAGATTTCTATTGCAACAAGTATCCAAATCCAAATATAATAATAGTAGATTTTTAAACGGCAGCTTTTTGTAAAAATTTTTGGATGAGAGTAGGTAAGAGCGGATGACTGATCGCTTTGTACTAAATAAATTTGTGCTTGATCAAGCAGTTAAAATTACTAAATTTTTATTATTGTTGAGCTGTCTACAGTACAATACGACAATTAATAATTTTTCTTATGGTTACCACCATACAGGCAAACAAGAACAGGTCGTTTTTTATTCCCGAAGAGATAGTGATTCTAACGAATATATTGCTCGGAACGGAATTTTCATTCACCAGCCGGATGCACAAGCTACAATAGTATTATTACATGGATATGGAACTGATAAATTTGATTTGGCTCCGTTCACTTTATTATTTAAAAAATACAATACATTTTTATTTGATTTTCGGGCACATGGTGAAAGTAAGCATGAACAACAAAGTACTTTAGGCTACGATGAGGTTTACGATGTATTTGGAGCAGTTGATTATTTACGCTCTCAGCCAGGGATTAAAGATAAGCCGATTGTAGCATTTGCTTTTTCAATGGGTGCGGCTACGGCCATTGAATCTCAGGCGCAGCGTAAACTTTTTGATGCCATGTGGCTTGATACACCATTTTCTTCTAGTGAAGATGTAGTAAAGCAGGGATTAGACGCTTTAAGGTTTAAATTTTTTGGTTACGAATGGGATATTCCGGGGCGCACTTATTTAGAAAAAAATGCTTTTAAACCGTTTGTGCAAACTATTATTAAATGGTTATTAAAATTTTCTGTTAATTTTGATAGTTCTTATGTCAACACAATGGTGAAACCTATTTCGCCAGTTGAGTCTATTAAAAAAGTTACGATTCCATGTTTTTTTGTAGTTTGTAAAAATGATGCCAAAGTGCCAGTTAGTGCTGTGAGTCGGATTTATGAAAATTCGGCTGCGATTTATAAGCGCTTATGGATTTCTGAAGGCCGTCGTCATTGCGATTCGATTTTTCATCGCCCGTCGATTTATGAAGAGATGGTAAATGATTTTATTGCCACGATTATTTCAGGACGATATAAGAAAGAGCCAAATAGCGAAATAATTAATATCTAATCGCTAAATATGGGGGGGGTAAGTGTGGGAGTTTACTTAAAAAGCTATTTATTATATTTGCTAGTTTTTTATTTTTTAAGTTGTGCCGCTAATGAAGACTTAGAATATCATGCTCCCATGGATCTACTTAGTTTTGATAAAATTATTAATCGTGAATATTTAAGTGATAAATTGCCAGTTTTAACAGCAGTATTATTTGCAGAAAAAATTAATAGCTTTGATAATAATTTAAACTTTAAAACTAGTTTGGCGGATTTATTAGTGCAGCAATTTAAATTAGCTCAGCAAGAATTAGATTTTATTGATTTGGTGGTCGTAGATTTAAGTTTAAATAATCTCAATTTTCTAAAGTTACGTTATAAACTTGACCAAATTAATATACTAGATCAGGGCTTTAAGCAGGCAGCTGACTTGCCAATAATTTGCTTATTTAAGCACCAAAATATTTTAGCCAAAAAATTAATTGGTTTTAATGATACGGCGCAAATTGTAAAATTTATTAAACAACAATTGGGTTACGAGTTGCGACAGTTAGAGCAAAGATATTTAAAAACAGCTAATTTAAATTTAAAATCACAGCAAAATAAACTAAATTTTAGTATCGCTTATAAATCTAAGATCTCTGGCTATCCCCATTACTACCCACAACCATATCTAGGCGGGCTGCATGCTTTTGGTACGCCATACCGTATGGATTTTTTCTATCCATATGCTGGTCCTAAATTTAGGCTATAAATTTATACTCTAAAACCTGACTTTTTGTTTTTAGAGAGCTATAATATTTCTAAAATTTCTAAAATTTGATTGATCCCGTTCATCTTGAGCGTAGTCGAGGGATGTGGTTTGTATAAAATTTCGCGAAAGTTCTTATGTCCATTAAATTTAATTTAGTTTCTGGTGATCTGCTATCGCTATCAGCGGATGCCGGACTTTTTTTCGTAACTGAGCAAGAAAATATTGGTTCAGATTTTAATGATTTAGCGCAAGCTTATTTGCCTAGATTAGAACAACTTGTTTTAGATCAAAAATTTAAGGGCCAGCGCCATAAAATTTTAGTCTTACCATGCGCTACTGGAACTAATTTAAAATATTTAATCTTTGCGGGGTTAGGTAAAGCAGATAGTAAATTAACTATCGAAGAATATCGACGTACGGTCGCTAAAGTTGTCCGTACAGCGGTACATTATAATATTCATTCGCTAGTCAGCAATCTGCCAGATCATGATTTGTTTGGTTGTGATACAGCAGAACTTATCAAGCAGGCTGCAATTATTGGTGTAATGGCTGATTATAATTTTGATCAGTTTATTACTGGTGATAAATTAATTCATGAATTAATTTACACGATTGTAGGTGCTGATTTCGCTAAACCTGAGTTAGCGCAAAAATATCAAGCTGTGCTAGATTTGGGGATTAAGATTGGTTTAGCGGTAAATCAAACGCGCAACTGGGTTGATTTACCATCGAATAAATTAGCACCACATGATTTAGCTAATTTTGCCACTGAAATCGCGAAAGCTAAAAATTTAGAGTGTACGATTTTTGGCGAAGCAGAAGTTAAGCAAATGGGCATGGGTGGCCTAGCCAGTGTTTCGGCTGGTGCTGCGGCAGATTGTAAATTTGTGATCTTAGAATATAAAACAGCTGTGCCAAACGCACCGACAGTAGCTTTCGTTGGCAAGGGTATCATGTTTGATTCTGGCGGGTTAAGTATTAAGCCGGCTTTAAATATGGAGCAGATGAAAGATGATATGTCGGGTGCGGCAGCGGTAATTTCGGCAATGGGTGTCTTAGCTGATTTAAAACCGAAAATTAATATCATTGGGTTAGCGCCGCTGGCAGAAAATTTACCTAGTGGTACTGCAACTAAGCCAGGTGATATCGTAACTTTCTATAATGGCAAAACTGCTGAAATTAAAAATACGGACGCTGAGGGTAGATTAGTTCTAGCCGATGCGCTATCTTATGCAGTCAAGCACTATAATCCAGATGCGATTATAGATTTAGCGACACTTACAGGTGCTTGTGCTTATTCACTCGGGCCGTTTTTCAGTGGCTTATTTAGCGAACATGAAGAGTTAACAGCGCAAGTAATTAAAGCTGCTAATAGCTCTGGCGATTTTGTCTGGCGTTTACCATTAACTGATGATTACAAAGTGGCTGTAAAAGCTAAAGTTGCTGATCTGTGTAATATTGGCGCTAAACAATATCAGGCAGGTGCTACGACAGCAGCTTGTTTCTTGCAGCATTTTGTTGGTGATGTACCGTGGGTACATTTAGATATTGCAGGAACAGCTTTTGGAGTACCAGATTTGCCGTATTATCGCTCAGAAAGTGCCACTGGTGTCGGTGTTAGATTATTAATTGAATTAGCTATGAATTGGCAATAGTTTTAAATTTTTAATTGCGACGATCAGTACTCTCAATTAAATTTTGTGCGTAAATTAAGCCTGCTAGGCGTATTTTAGTTGCACTTAAAGAATCAATTACAGATGTTCTAGAATATTGTTGATGGGCTAATTGGCTATAGATATGTATGCCGGCGCCCATCAATTTTTTTGTACCGTTAACGTTATCAATCGCATCAGTGCTGGCGGCTAATAAATCATTACGTAATTTTTGAGCCATAATAATCATATTGCACTGTTTCTTAAGGACGGTAAGATCGCTGTCTT
>CANKVQ010000002.1 GCA_947486885.1 bacterium | reverse complement strand
TAAGTAAATATTATATATTTATAATAGAAAATATTATAATAGAAAATATTATTTAGATAATTTAAAACTTAGGATTTAAAATGCCAAAGTTGCGTGTCGGCGTCTTAATGGGCGGCAAAACGATCGAAAAAGAAGTTTCGTTTAATTCTGGTCGAACTATCTGCGATCACTTAGATACAACTAATTTTGTGCCTATCCCAATTTTTCAAACTTTTACCGGTGAACTTTATATCTTACCCATAAAATTTTTACACCGAGGTAAAATTAGTGATTTTGAAGCACGCTTAGAGCAAGAAGCAGAAAAAATTTCCTGGGATAAATTAAAAGAGCTCGTAGACTATATCTATTTAGCGGTACATGGCCGCTATGCTGAAGATGGCACACTCCAAGGAATGCTGGAAGTTTTAAATATTCCATATTTAGGTTCTAATGTTTTTACTAGTGCAATTACCATGGACAAAATTAAGCAACGTGATTTTTTAGAATTACACGGAATTTTAATTCCCCACGGCATTACTATAACACCTGAAAAAATTAATAATTTTAGCGCATATCGCACGCAAATTTTAAATTTATTAGAACAACGTAAAATTAATTTTCCAGTCGTAGTTAAACCACATCAAGAGGGTTCTAGTCTGGGTATCTCCGTCGTCAAAAAAGCTCAAGATTTGCAAATGGCTTTAGAATTAGCCTGTAACATTTATCCAACATGCCAACAATCAGTTTTAATCGAAGAAAAAATTCAGGGCCTAGAATTTTCTGCAGTAATTCTCGAAGATTTAATTACTGGCGCACCATTAGCATTACCACCTACTGAAATAGAAATCGAAGCTCATGGCGCCGGCTTTTTCGATTATGAACAAAAATATATGCCTGGTCGCGCAATTAAACATACCCCAGCACGCTGCAGCACAGCTGATTTAAAATTAATTCAAGATGTTTGCACTAAAGTTAAGACTGTACTAGATATTAAAACTATTGCCCGTATCGATGGTTTTTTAACTTCTGATAGTCGTGTAATTATTATCGATCCTAATACATTATCTGGCATGTCACCTGCAACTTTTTTATTTTTACAAGCAGCTGAAATTGGCATGAGTCATACTAGTTTAATTAATCATTTAATCTATACAGATTTAAAACGTAAAAATTTATTGGAAAATATTGTGTTAGATCAAAATAATTTAAAAAATTTAGAGCTAAATAATAATAGTTTAACCAAAATCCGCGTAGCTGTACTATTTGGTGGCGACTCTAATGAACGTGAAATTTCGCTAGAATCTGGTCGTAACGTAATTTATAAACTTTCGCCCCAAAAATACACTGTGATACCACTGTTCTTGAATCATAAATTCGAGTTATATAAAATTTCTAATAAACTATTGGTGCGCAGTAAAACGACTGAAATTGCTGAACTGTTAGATCCAATTGATAAAGTTAACTGGTCCGATTTATCTACATTAGCTGATTTTGTATTTATTGCGCTGCATGGCGGCAAAGGTGAAAATGGTGCAATTCAAGGCGCCCTTGAGATGTTAGATCTACCATATAATGGTTCTGGGGTATTTACTAGCGCTCTCTGTATGGACAAATTTAAAACTAATCAGCTATTAACTCAATTAGGTTTTTCAGTACCACAAAATTATTATTTAACTAAAACAAACTGGAATTTAAATCTAGAATTAGAGTTAATCAATATTAAAGCTAAGTTAAACTTTCCATTAATTATTAAACCTGCAGATGATGGCTGTAGTGTTTTTGTCGAAAAAGTTATTAATCAAGAACAATTAATAAACGCGATTAATAAAATTTTAGTTACTAAAGATCATGCTTTAATCGAAGAATTTATTGTTGGAACAGAGCTTACAATTGGCGTAATTGGTAATCAAAATCCCCGAGCTTTACCGCCTAGCAAAACTGTAGTTGCACATGATATTTTATCGATGGCCGAAAAATTTCTACCTGGTGCTGGTGAAAATCAAACTCCCGCTCCTTTACCAATTACAGCCCTTGAATTAGCTCAAAAAACTGTCACTGATGCATATCAAGCCGTAGGCTGCGCTGGTTATGCTAGAATTGATTGTTTCTATCAAGATGCACAAATTAGTCCAACCAATCAACCCAGAATTGTAATTATCGAATTTAATACATTGCCAGCCCTAACACCAGCAACTTGCTTATTTCACCAAGCTGCTGAACTTGACATCAGGCCAATGGATTTTATCGATTTGATTATTCAATTTGGTTTTGAAAAACATACTAAAAATTTAAAGGCAAGTATTAAGGCCCCGGTAAGTTTATCAAACCAGAGCCTTAATATTAATTTAACTAAAAATTTAGAAATAACTTAGAACAGCAGCAGCTGCTACTAGTTGTAATAAATGTGCGCCAGCATTTAAAGCAAATAATTTAACTGGTCGACCTTCCCAAAGTACGCCACCCAACAATGTTGGTACGATAAATCCAAGCCAAAATTTAATCGCTGCTAACACGCTAGCTTCATAGCCATTAATTAACAAACGATGCAATAAACAAGAAGTAACCATTACTACTAATAATGAGCTAATTAAACAACCAACATACGCTTTAGTAGTTTCCACATTTTTGGCTTTAACACCACTTAGTTTCATCCACATTTCACCAAATACTTTTGGTGAATACCAAACCATGCCAATAACCATATAAACAACAGTTGCAGCTATAATACCGTATATTACATTTGGTTGAGATAGATATTCAAAATGAGTCATAAATGCTCGCTTTATTTAAAATATTATTAAAAAATTACCAAAATCAATAAATCAAACTGGTGAATTAAATAAAACCGGAATTAACATTGTCACAAAAAGCGCTACTAAATTGGAAAGCGTTAATGGCACTAATAAATCTACAACTTTGCCTTTATGGCGACAATGTAAATAAATTAATTGATAAATGACATTTATCAGCATGAAAAAATATGCAAAACGTGGCGATCCACCAAAAGCTCTCAACATTGGCAATACCATTATCAAGCTGTATAAGTTAGCCCAAACCACTGCTGCATTAACACTTCCAGCTAACTCTTCAACGTGCTTATGGAACAAGCCCAATAAAATTAGCGTATTAGTAACTATATATGGCAATAAATACTGAAGCTGCGCAATAAACAACGGACTTAAAATCCATCTTACATCCATTAAGACTCTCCCCTTCTTAAAAAGTTAAATAATTAAATAGAACTCCCAAGAGCTCAACTCATCTTTTAAAGACATAGTAATTTAAAATTATTTAGTCAAATTGTTTAATTCTGTTAACTATAACTAAGTTTAAAAAAAACAGTTTCGTAAGAGCTATTATTCTTCACCAGATTTATATTCGATTAGATTGAAGTGTCGTTGCGCTAAAAAGACTAAACCAATTAAATTGGGAATTACTACCAATGACAGCATAACTTCTAATATATGCCAAATTAATGGCACAGAACATACTGCACTAAATAAAGTAACTAGTGCTACAAATAAGTGGTAAATATGTACCCCTCTGTGCTTAGTGAACGAAGCGAAACTTTGCGCCCCATTAAAACTGTTGCCCATTACGGTGGTAAACACAAACATTGAAATACTTATCAAAAGTACCCAACGACCAATTATAAAAGGTGAATGATATTTAAAAGCTAAATAAACTAGTTTGCCAGTCATTTCACTATTAGTACTCCATACACCAGTTACTAAAACAATTAAGCCCGAAATAATTACCAAAAATGTATCTGCTGCAATTGAATACAACGCCATAATGGCCTGATCTTTAGGATGTTTAACGTTAGCTAAGGCATGCGGAATTGATGAAGTGCCAACACCAGCTTCTGAAACAAAAGCACTCTTATATGTTCCAACCCTAATCGCTGCAAATAAAGCTGCCCCTAAGCCCCCGCCAATAAAAGCCTGTGGTGAAAATATACCCTTAATAATTAAAATTATAGCTTGCTTTAAAGCACCAAGATCTTGAAATAAGATCATGAGCGCAAAAATAATATATAAACTAAACTTAATTGGGACTAATTTACTAGCTAGTGATCCCACACGCTTGGCACCACCCCATAAAACTATTAAAACTAAGATAGCTAATAATGTACCGGTAACCCACTTATTAACTGACTCTTCTTGTAAAATTTCAGCCAGTGCATTCGATTGAATGCCCGACCAGCCAGCAAATAAAAATACTGTAATAAAGCCATACCATTTAGCTAACCATGGGTGAATTAATTTAAGATATTGCGTTGGGCCACCCAATATATGTCCATCAGGAGTCTCTTCACGCGTCTTAATCGCAAATAAAACTTCAGTATATTTAGTCGCTGACGCCATTACGGAATACATGATCATCCAGAATAGTGCCCCGGGACCACCCGCAATAATTGCTAACGATGGGCTCACAATATTACCAACACCAATGGTAGTCGACATCGCAGTAAATAGTGCCTGTAATGGACTAATTTCGCCAGCAGTTTTTCTAGATTTAGTTTTATGCGTAGTAGGTTTTAAATTTTCTGGACTTAAATTATCTGGTTGTTCAGTAGCGTTTAAACGCGACGGATTTTTTAGTAGTTTTAAAAATCTGGGAAAAGCCCGAATTTGTATAAATTTCAATTTAATAGTTAGAAATAACGCAACACCCCAAAATAAAAAAGTTACTGGTGTTGCTAAAATTCGATTAAAATTTGAAATAGATTCGAGATCGAAATAATACATGTGAATTACCTAAATTATTTTTTAATTATTTTTAGCCAGAAAAGCTAGCGCTGTACGCAACGCACCATCAAATTGCAATTCTTGTTGCGCTGCTTGCTTACCAACGTACTGGACTGCTTGCGCTACTTCATAGGGACCATAATTTAAAGCTGTTAAAGTATCAGTTAATCTGCGACCATAACCTACAACTCCCGGTGCTTGTGCTAAGTCTAATTCACCAGATAAGATTAATTTCTGGGTTTTAGCGCGCAATAGAATTACCATCTGTTCTGCTTTTTTGAGTCCAATGCCATTAACACTACTTAGTAAATTTAAATCGCTGTTATTAACCGCATTAATAAACTGTTGTGGCGACAATTGTCCCAATACAGCTAGCCCAATTTTAGGACCAATACCCTGACAACTTAAAATTAATTTAAAGATTTGCTTAGATATAAGATTATCAAACCCATATAAAGATAAACCCTGATCCTGATTCCAATGTGCATAAATATAAAGTGTAACAGCTGTGCCAATATTATAATTAACACCATTAGCAACTTGAATTGAGTAACCAAGCCCAGAATTGTCGGGAATCACCGTTAACTCGCCCGCAAAATTTGATTGTACTATACCACGCACATAGCTAATCATGTAACACCTGAATTAATCACAATTTTTAATAGTTTTAATTAAAACAAAGATCACATAAAACTATCAAAATCTCAAGTTTCTAAAAATTTTAATACTTAAATTGACAAACCTGCTACTTTTGTTACTTTTTTAAAGTCTCGTGGGAATAGCTCAGCTGGTAGAGCGTTGCCTTGCCAAGGCAAAGGTCGCGGGTTCAAATCCCGTTTCCCACTCCAAGTTCCCAGGCACCACATTAAGCAGTAGCTCGTGATCAAAACAATTCAAAATAGTTCGCATAAAATTTTTACCTCTGCTTCTTCTGTTAATAATCGATTTTTCTTCGCAAAAACATTGATCTATTACAAATCCAAAACAAATGTGGTATTTCTGAATCGTCAGTACATGCTACTTATCTATGTAACATGTGTTCATTTTAATAATTTTACAAATTTAGGGTTCCTATTTTGATGAAATCAGTGATAGAGGAAGCTTCCTCACTAGAAAAAGCAATCGAACAAGGTTGGATTAAGGCTGGAAAACCCAAAGAATTTTCAGTTAAAATTTTCCAAGAATCCATTAAAAACTTTTTAGGCATGAGCAAACAAACTGCTAAAGTTGGTATTTTTTTCAAAGAAGGTGGCAATGCCACCGAGCCTGCAAACTATCAGGATCGTAATCGTCCACAACAAAGACGTCCATATCGTGGCAATCGACCTAATAATGCCGCAGCTAATGCCAATAATCCTAATAATCCAGCCAATAAAAATCGTAGACCACAGACTAATACACCTAACACACAAACTAATAGTACAACTAGTACAACTAATGAGCCCACAGTAACCGCACCTCATGACCAGGTTGCAACAGCACGCCCAGATGGCACACCAGCACCAAAACGTTACCATCGCCCACGTCGGCCATATCAAGGCACAAAGCCCAATGCTAGTACCACAAATCAGCCCAATTATGCTGGCCATGATGAAAACATTAAGAAAAGCCAGTCTGAATAAGATTATATCTAGGCTTTGCTAAAGTTTTGTTAAAATTTTGGGGGTTTAAATTTTTAGTATGCAACGAACGATCATAGCTCAGTGTACGCCAACCGGCAGCGGCACACTAGCCGTAATTAGAATTTCTGGGCCCAAGAGTTTAGAAATTGCCGATCAGATTGGGCAATTAGCCAATCAACAAAAGATTAGCGCCCAGATTGCTAATACAATCAATTATGGCGCTGTAATAGAATTAGAAAATAAGCTAGCAAACAAAAATTTTGTAATTATCGACCAAGTCATGTTTGGTGTCTTTCGCGCACCTAGATCTTTTACCGGCGAAGATACAGTTGAGATCAGTTGTCATAATAACCAGCTAATTATTAACAAAATTATTGATCTAGCCCTGAAATTTGGCGCTAGTCTAGCGCAACGGGGTGAATTCTCACAACAAGCCTTTTTAAATAAAAAACTAGATCTTACCCAAGTCGAAGCTTTAAACGAGTTAATTCATGCTAATACAAATCAAGCGCTTAAAAAATCTTTAGCTCAGCTAAATGGCAGTTTATCACACTGGCTAGTCGAGATCGAAGCACAACTGTTACAAGCGTTAGCGCTTTCAGAAGCTAGTTTTGAATTTCTTGATGAAGAGTTCGATTTTGGCCCCCAGATTTTAGTAATTATCGAAAAAATAATTAATAATTTACATGATTTACAAATAAAATTTAGCCAAGATCAACAATTACGTACTGGAATTAAAATTGCCATTATTGGCCCTCCTAACGCTGGCAAATCTTCGCTGTTTAATAAACTAGTACAACAAGAACGAGCGATTGTAACTGAAATTGCCGGCACTACCCGAGACACCATCGAAGCTGGTTGGCAACTTGGCGAATATCTAGTTACGTTTATCGATACTGCGGGTTTGCGTAAAACCATGGAGACTATTGAACAAATGGGCATTACACGGTCACTGCAGGCTGCTCAAGCTGCCGACGTAATTTTACTAATATTCGATAGCACATGCGATTGGGAAAGTTATAGTGCAAGCGAGTTAGCTGAATACCAAGAATTAATTAATTTATATAATCACAAAATCTTATTAGTTTTAAATAAATGCGATTTAGTTTTGTCTCACTCGTGCAGAGTAGAGCTTTGTGAAGTTTTGAACAAAGTAAAAGCAAAATCGAGGGATATTGCGAGCGATAATCTCGAAACCCCCATTTTAGTCTCAGCTCAAACTGGCGTTAATTTGGACCAGCTAAAACAAGCTCTTGAGAGTAAAATTCAAAGTTTATTGGGCGCCGATAATTCGCCGTTTTTATTAAATCAAAGGCATAGTGTAATTATTAGTGATTTATTAACCCAGCTAGAAACTATCCAACAATTACTAGTACAAGCACAAGTTGCTTACGAATTACTCTCAATTAATCTTACTGAAGCTTTAGTAACTATTTCTGAATTCACTGGTAAAACTATTAGCGAACAAGCCATGGACAAAATTTTTAGAGAATTTTGTGTTGGTAAATAAAACAGGCCGGATTTTACACCGACCTGCTAAAATTCAAAAATTTAAATTAAATTAATCTTAAGCAGCTGATGGTCGCACATTTTGCTCAGGGTTATCTAGCACAAGTTCAGTCTCTGCGCGACGATTAATACTTTGTGCTTCCATGCCATCTTCGTTAGTTAATAACTGTGAGGCACCGAAACCTATAGTGCTTATGCGTTTTTTAGGCACGCCTTGTTTAACATACTCATCGGCAACGTTATAGGCCCGTTTTTGCGAAACTACACGATTATGTAACTCACATTTAGCAATTTTACAGGAGTGTCCCTTAACTACTACACGTAAATTATCATCAGCATCCAACTCATTTTTTATAGTTCGAACATTATTATTGATTTTACTTACTTCAGTTGGCCTAATTTTAGGACTATCAAAATCAAACTGAATTGGATCTAGTGATTGATTATCATAAGAGATATCATCAGTATCAAAATCTGAATTATTGGCTGCTAACACAGATTCTGGATTGGCTTCAGAGTCAGACTCATCATCAAAAATATCCTGATCTGCGTCTTTTTCTAGCTCAAACTCATCAGCATCATTACTGACTGTCCAGCCTTTAACCTGTTCTTGCTCCTGCTCAGACTGTTCTGCCTGTTGCCCAACTGGCTTAACCGTTTTTTTATTAAAACAGCCAGGCATTATAAATAAGAGTAAAACTGTCAAAATCGAATATTTTTTCATGGTTTTACTTACCTCTCGCCCATATTAGTATAAAATTAACCGTATAAGACGATATTATAGCTTTAAAAAACTATCTGTAGAAGAGGCATTGTTAGATTTTAGTCTAATATTCTATCAATTAGAAAAATCGTTAGGTATAATTAGTCATATAGTAAATTTATAAAAATTAAATACTTGCCTGCAGATATGGCCTAATTTAGCCTATTAAATATTAGCAGCCCAGTTTTGCTCCAACGAAATGGATCTTAAAAGAATAATATGAAAAAAATCTTAATTAGCCAAAAACCCTGGGAAACCAGAACGGCCATTACACGTGATAATCGATTGCAAAATATTTATTTTGCCTCGCATATCAAAGTCTATTTAGAACGTTGCTTTTATAAAGGCATAGTTACCAAAGTTTTGCCTGGCATCCAAACAGCCTTCGTAGAATTTGGTCAATATAAAGCTGGTTTCTTACATATCTCAGAAATCGACCACAATTTAGCTTTATCCCGTATGTCTAAATCGATTGAAATCGAAGATGATAAACGTATTACTAGCCACATGGATATTAGTAAAATACTTAAAGAAGGCGAGCCGATACTCGTACAGGTTAGCAAAGAACCGGTATATGAAAAAGGCGCTAAATTAACGCGCTGTTTTACTTTACCTGGCAGATTTATTGTTCTAATGCCAAATATTCCACGTGTTGGCATATCTAAAAAAATTGAGGCTCCTGAAGAACGACAACGCTTAAAAGATATTTTAAGGAGTTTATTGCCTGAAGGGATGGGCGCCATCATTCGAACATCTTGCGAACATCGCACTGAAAAAGAGCTAGCTAAAGATGTAGATTATTTGGTTCAACTCTGGAAAACCATTACGGACAGCTATAATGCCGCCCCAGGTGTTAAATTAATTCATACAGATTTGCCATTATCGCTGCAAACGGTACGCGATAATTTAGATGATCAAGTTTCTGAAATCATTACTGACAACTCCACTGTACACACTGAAGTACTAGATTTCTTAAAGCAAATTGCACCAGAATATAAACATTTGGTGAAAATGCACAAAGAACCACCTACGCTATTTGAAGCGCATAATATCGAGAGCCAACTTGAAAGTGCGCTAGAAAAGAAAACTACTTTACGCTCTGGCGGCTCAATTATTATTGAATCTACTGAAGCAATGACCGTGGTTGACGTAAATACTGGCAAATTCGTAGGCAAACGTGATCTTGAAGATACGATCTTACAAACCAATCTCGAAGCTGCCGAAGAAATTGTACGACAGTTGCGTTTACGTAACATTGGTGGCTTAATCGTCATCGATTTTATCGATATGGGGATCCCAGCTAATCGACAAAAAGTATTTAAAAATTTCGAACAGATGCTCAAAGAACATGATAAGTTTCAATCTGTAGTCTTACGAATCTCAGAGTTTGGCCTAGTTCAAATGACGCGTAAACGTTCTGGAAAAACTCTAGTACAACAGTTAACTAGCACTTGCGAAGAATGTTGTGGCCGCGGCTTTGTGAATTCTATCGAAACAGATAGCCATAATGCTTTACGTAAATTTACCGAGAGTCTATTAGAACGGCCACGCAAAACCGTTAGATTAATTTTAAATCCAGATATTTTCGATTTTATTAATAATTCTGAACATGATGCAATTTTAGAACTAGAAAAAAAATTCCAGTGTCAAATTACACTAGAAAGCAACTCAGAATTAGAGCGCCATAAGTTTAAAATTCACTAACTGTGAATTTATGCTAAACTAAGCCGCAGATTATTAATTAAAAACCATCGGGGTCTCAGGATGACTGAAAAACTCGCAATTTTAACACAATATCCAGACTATGCTATAAATATCGGCATTGAAGTACACGTACAATTACAAACTAAAAGTAAAATTTTTTGTAGCTGTCCTAACAGTGTTGACCAAGCCCAAAATAGTCAGATTTGCCAAATTTGCGCCGGCTACCCTGGTGTTTTACCTGTTTTAAATCATAAAGTTATTGAATATGCGATTGCAGTTGGACTAGCAACTGAAAGTCAAATTGCGCCCATCTCTAAATTCGCGCGTAAACATTATTTTTATCCAGATTTACCAAAAAATTATCAGATTACTCAAGATAAAGAACCGATTTGCACATTAGGTAAAGTTAAAATTCAAACTCTTGATGGATCTAAAGATATCCGCCTAATTCGCATACATATCGAAGAAGATGCTGGCAAAAACATTCATGCACCTAGTCAAAATATTAGCTTGGTAAACTTAAACCGTACAGGCACTCCGCTTTTAGAAATCGTAAGTTATCCTGACATTACTAGCGCTTTCGAAGCCAAACAATATTTAAAAACTTTACGCGATATCGTGCATGCTCTTGGCATCTGCTCTGGCAACATGGAAGACGGTGCCTTTCGAGCTGATACCAATATTTCAGTACGTAAAAAAACTGCTACTGAAATGGGCACTCGCTGTGAACTCAAAAATATTAATTCTTTTAAATTTATTGGCGATGCTGTCGATTATGAAATTGAACGTCAAATAAAATTATTAGAAAAAGGGGGCATAGTTCGTCAAGAAACGCGACTTTGGGATACTAAAAATCGCAAAACTGTGATCATGCGTTCTAAAGAAGAAGCTGCAGATTATCGTTACTTCTTAGACCCTGATTTGCCTTGGATCGAAATTACACCAACTATGATCGATATCGTAAAAACTAGCTTGCCGGAATTGCCTGCTGCTAAATTTCAACGCTATCTGACTGTGCTTGGCTTAACTGAATATGAAGCTGAGATCTTCATGGATGAACCAGAAGCTGCCCTTTATTTCGAAGCTGCGCGCAAATTTACTAATAGTAAACAACTAGTAAATTGGGTTCTAAGAGATTTATTAGGCTATTTAAAAGAGCATAAAATCGCACTCGAAACCTGTAAATTAACCCCGAAGTATCTAGCTGATCTAGTAGATCTACTAGATCAGAATATAATTAATAATCATGCGGCTAAGACTATTTTTGAACAAGTAGCTAAAACTGGCGAGTCTCCTAGCGTTCTAGTTGAACAACTTGGGCTAAAACAGATGGGGTCAGAAGCTGAACTTGAGCTCATGGCCCAAGAACTTATAGCTCAGCATCCAGAACATGTAGCTGGGTATCGGGCTGGTAAAACTAAGCTCATTGGCTTTTTTGTCGGACAAATGATGCAAAAAACCCAAGGTCGGGGAAATCCACAAATTATCCAAAAAGTACTATTAAAGCTGTTAGCCTGAACTATAAATCATATAAATTGCCCACCCCCTAGACTCTAATAACTAAATTTTTAACTAATTAGTTAAACCTGAAAATTAATAATATTTGCGTGCTTTTCAATAAAAACCACCCCAAACTGTTGCTTTTAGGAACTCTAATCTATTAACCTAGGTATAGTAGTTATGTATAAGTATAAAACGGAGGTTTTTATGAAGAAATTATTATCGATCATGGCTCTTTCGAGCTTAGTTGTTATTGGTAACGTGCAAGCTTCTAACGGTGTAACTGATCCTAGCAACCTAGGGCCCGGTGGCACTCAGCAAGCTCAAATCATTATCGGACCAGGCGGTACTCGACAAATTATCGGGCCAGGTGGCATAAAACGTCAAGCATGTGGCCTTGGCGCACACTGGTGCCCAGCACAAAATAATTGTATTTCAACCCAATATTTCACGCTTGATACCTGTTTCCCTACTGGTTTAAATCCAAAACCAACAATTGGACCTGATGGTGTACGTAGCTGTTTAATGGGCCAGCTTTATTGTCCAGCTGATGGTTCATGTCGCAGATTTGGTAATCCTACTGTAAGAGCAAGTGCCAGTATTATAAATCAATGTCAAATTCCACTGGTGCCAATTCAACCAATGCCACCAGTTTATGATAATGGCAGTGTTAGTGGTAGCACAACGGGTTATACGGTAACCACAGATGGTAACCTAGTTCCAATAAATAATAGTACTACTGGTTACACTGTAACTAGAAAATAACTAGATTTTATAAACTATTTAGTGGGCAAATTTTCTATATTTTGCCCACTAAGTAATCAGAATTAACAATAAAAATTCCATTACGCGTGGTGCGTAGATGGCACTTTATAATTATAAATATAATAGGGAGTAGATTTAATGAAGAAAATATTATCACTTGTGGCTGTGCTAAGTTTAGCTGTTGGCGCCGATGTTAACGCATTATTATATAAACAGGTGCCTGCTAACCAAGTAAAAAGAGCCAAATTGACATCATCTGAAAAACAACATGCTAAAGGTATTTGCAATGTTTATAATAGACACGTAGGTGAAAAACGACCTCGCTTAACTCAATCCGAGTTAAAACAAGTGCATAAACATTTGCGTAATATTTCTAGCGATGTTCCTAAAACTACTAACTTTAAAAAAGCATCACAAGTTCATAGAACTTCACCAGAGCTTTTAAGTGCTGCCAGACAAGAGTTAGGTTGCCGTTAAAAATTTTAGTCTCCAGTAGTATCTAGAAATAGGTGCTACTGGAACTTAAAATAAATAAAAGCCTAAAATTTTGATGGGGAAATGGAGTTAAAACTAAAAAAATTAAATTATGAAATGGAGAAAATATTATGAATAAATTATTAAGATTAATCGTAGTCGCAGGTTTAATTACTATTGGTTCCGCTAGTGCTTTATTACAAGGTACACCAGGCGATGATTTTTCTATCGCACATAACAATTTAATGAACATCTTGCTTAATATACAACAGCAAGCGAGCGCACTAAATTCACCTTATGCTAAAGCTATAAAAACAAATATTGATCAAGCAATCAAACAAGACACTATTGCTAATACAGAATGTCAATTAAATGGCCTTCAAGTCGTTGATGCAGTACATATACTTTTATTACAATATCTTAACCTGGCTCACGAAGCAGCTGGCAATATAACAAATTCTTACCTAAGTAAGCAGATTGAAGCTGCTAAACAAGCAGCCTGGAATGCTAACCAAGCATGCCATGCATATATAAATAGCTTAAATTAAAATAATACTATTTATTTAATTTTAACCAGGCAGATAGTTAAATACTGCCTGGTTAAAACTGAGATTATATAAAAATATTTGGGGGTCTAGTGAATAAATTATTGAGATTACTAATAATTATAGGCTTAGCTATCACTGGTTCAGCTAAAGCTTTATTTCGACTAGATCTTAATGAAGTTGACCCAAAACCAGAGTTACAATTACAATTTCCATTTAATTCAAAAATTGATCTTGTTGACCAGTTTCATCAACAATTAATTAGTAATATCCAGAATGTAAAGCAGGCTTTGTTGAATTTGCCAGAAGATCAAATTATACGCGAAGACACCAATCTTGCATTAATCGATAAACATCTTGATCTGGCTATTGAACAAGCTAATAAAGCTAACGCTGATCACCGGTATGAAATAATTAATGGGGTACCACATACTGGCGATCCTGTAGATTTTGAGCATGCTCGTTTAATGGAAGAATTAAAAAAGGCGGAGCAACATATTCATGCTTTGGGCTATGTCTCCATGCAACAACGCAGCGATATTACTAAAATTCTGATTAATGCTGAAGAAGCAGCAGTAGCAGCCAACAAAGCTCATCATGAAGCAACTGCGCGTAATAATGGCTAAGATTAATTAATTTTAGAAAATGGAGCGATTTGGTTATGAAAAAATTACTTAAAAATAAAAAGCTATTAGCGATAAATTTAGCAAAAATTATAACTATTTTTTTTAGTTTTATTATTTTGGTTATTGGATATTATACCCAAGATCTTAATGCCCAAATTTATGACAATGACGATATTATAGTGGCGTGTGAATCAGTAGATAATAGCTGCGGTAATTATGGAAAAGAGTGTTATGGCGAGGACGAAAATTGTTGCGAAGGCTATAAATGTAGCAGCACTAACGTTTGCATACCGGATTAATAAGCAAATTAAAATATTAATAATTTTAAAAATTGGAGATTATGACTATGTGTAGAAATTTTAAGAAATTTAAAAATTTAGTTTTAACTAACTTGATAGTACTTAGTGGCCTGACTATCAGTAATTTATTTATTACAAATATATATACGCAAGCTAAAAGAATTGGTGGCAATCGTGATAGCCATGGCTGTTTAACTGGTGCCGGCTATAGCTGGTGTGAGATTGGTAATAGTTGCGTTAGACCATGGGAATTAGCTACATGTTTTTCAGATAATTTACAGGATAAGGATAGATTTACTGATTTTGTTAATACTAATGCTTTAGATGCTGATGGGAACCCAAATCGTGCTATAGCAACAACTATGCTTTGCGACCCTAGTAACAGTTTTTGGAATGATGTTTCTGCAGATACGGTTCAAATCTGTTTCCCTAATAATACTGATGCAGATCTGATTTATGGCACAGTTAATGTTGATGGTCCAGCTGCCGTAACTTATGAAGATCTTGATTTTATACCTCCTACTCCTGATAGTGGCTTTGGCGACACTGGTAACGGCAGACGTACTTGGGGTGTAACATTTTAAGTTAATCTAAATTAGTATTATTATATCAAAAAGCTTTAAATAAATAGCTTATAGCTTCTATCTTTAAATATATTGCTTAATTTATCAATAGCACATTAAACTGTTTGCTATAGTTATAGCAATATAATTAACTATCACAACCAAACTAAAGATGGAGCTCGAAATGATTATTAAAAACTATAATAAATCCAAAAAACAGCTATTTGCCGAACACCGATATGGGTATAAGTCTAAGCTTTTATTAACAATATTAACTTTAATTAATTTAATAACCCCCAGAAAATTACTAGCAGAGCTTAGAATTAATAGAAGCGCTTGTCCAAATGGCAAAATATATAGCGTTTTACTTGATCGCTGTGTAACTCGCCGGCAACATTATGAAACACCTCATTATATTGATTTACCAATTGAACATTATATTCGAGATCTAAAATAAAAATTAACTTATTTAAATTGAGGGGTTATAGTGTCAAAAATAAATTTTAAACTCACAAAATTTTTAATTTTAAGTTTATTAGCTAGCTTAAATAGCTGCACTATTAAAGCCATAAACCCTAATAACAATAATTATAAGACTGTTAAACAAACTAAAATAACTAGAAAAAACCAAAAAACTAATTATCTAAACAAAACCCCATCTACATGCAAGCATGGACCATGCAAAAGTTGCTATGATACTACTTATAAACCGCTTTGGTGTGATAAATCAGTTAATACACCATCTGCTGATCATCATGTACCAGAAAGCATGGGTCCACATGGTTACAACTATGATGGCAAGCCATGGTATATAGATGATGGCTATAGCCATTACAATTCAAACTGGTAAAATCTAATCTATGTCAAAGCTCTGGTTATATATCGCCAATTGGAAAAGTTACTTAGCTTATCAACAAGAGCTAAGTTTTTTTAAACAAGATCTAACTGAGTTACAGCAATTAGCTGTAGAACTCAAAATCCAGAATAAAAAATTAGTAATTTGTCCTAGCTTTATAACTCTGGCCCAAATTTCAGAAATATTAGATACTCAAAATATTTCTAGTATTAAATTAGGCGCACAGAACTGTTCTGCTACAGAGCTTGGTGCCTATACCGGCGAAATATCAGCTAAGTCACTGCAAGAACTAGGCTGTAACTACTGCTTAGTCGGACATGCTGAGCGCCGAAAATTTTTTTACGAAACTGAATTAGAACTTACAGCTAAAATTAAGTTATTAATTCAGGCTAAAATTGTACCCATAATCTGTATTAGTGACGCTCAACAGTTAATAAATATTTTAGCTGATTTAACTTTAGAAGATTTAGCTCAGTGTGAGAGCTCATTTATTATTGCTTATGAACCAAACTGGGCTATCGGCACTGGAAAAGTACCTACAAATTCAGAAATTTCTCAGTTTTGCCAAGCGGTACAGGCTATTATTAAAACCAAGTATAATAATTGCCTGAAAAGCTATTTTATAATTTACGGCGGTAGCGTAACTGCTAATAATATTTCTGAATTGCAGCAAATTACAGAATTAAATGGCGTTTTAATCGGCAAAGCTAGCATTAATTTTCAAGAACTGAAAAAAATAGTATTATCTTA
>CANKVQ010000001.1 GCA_947486885.1 bacterium | reverse complement strand
CTACCAGAACAATTTTTTAATACTAAATTTAGTAACTCAGAACAGCAGTTATTACACCAGCAACAAGTTGAGATTGTGTGCGAACTAGCTGATCAGGAGCTATTTTCCAAAAATCTGATGGGTTTGCAAGATTTTTCTAACACTGTCTTAGAAACAGTATCTGTAGCTTATCAAGCTAACTGTAAAAATAAAATTAATATTGCAGAAAGTTTCACCAACCTGGCACAAGATTTTATGGCTTTAGGTAGAGGATTAGTGCGTGGTGGCTATAATTTTGCGAGTAATATCACTAATGCTGGCAGTAACTTAATTTTACATCCCATTAATAGTTCTAAAGCAGTTGCTAATAAGATTACATATTTAGCCAAGAACGTCGCTATGGGTTTACTTAAAGTGTTAGTAATTTTAGCAGATGTGACTGATGAAAATAATCCAGAAGGCGTGCGACCATATATCTTAGCTGCTCAAGATTATAGCCATGAACACTATCAACAATTTCGAAATTACATCGAGACAGTGTCTCGAGACCAAAAACTTGAACAAGCTGGCACTATGATTAGCGAACAACTATTGAATTTAACTGCTGGCTACTTAACTGGTAAAACAGTTGCGCTACTTAGTGATTCAGTTATCGCAGCACAGTTACACAAAGCTATTAAAATTAAAAATAAAACTGATAAAACTAAAACTAAGCAAATTAGCTGGCTAAATAAATTTGGCGTGCCAGGTAAAGATGTTGCTCAAGCATTAGGCTTAGTTATCACTGAAGAATATGAGTTGGCGACACTAGACGGTTTAGTGGTTAGTTTTAAGAATAGCCCAACTAATAATCAAACTTTATTTAATCATGCCGAAGAGTATTTTAAGCATAATAAAGCTGGTAATAGAGTTAAATCTAAATCAGTAATAAAGACTTCTGATGAAATTAAACCCGCCCGTATTATTGGACATCAAAAAAGCTTACCTGAATTGCGGCTAGAAGCTAAAGAATTAGCAGCTAAAATGGGATTTAAAGAAACCAAGGATTTTTCTTCCAATGCTCACACAGAGAAGATTTATAAAAAAGGTCAACTTTATATCTCTCTCGATAACAAGGGCCATAAGGGCGGTTTTTGGAAGGTATTTAACAGAAAACAAGACAGAGCTGGTACATATAATAAAACACTTACTGAATTAATAGGCATTTGAAATGAATATTACTATGAAAATTTTACCTGAACGTGAAATCGATGAAAATGGTTTTTCTTGGAGCCTGAATGAAACAACCATTAATGATTTCTGTGAGATCAATTTAATGTCCGAAGATTATTGGACTAGGATGGATTATGAGCGTCAATGGAAAAATGGCTTAGCAAGAATTAAAATACATGATACGTCATGTTTAGTAATTTCTACACAGCACCCCAAAAAAAATAAACCGTTTGTTAACTGGTGGGTTTTATTTAAAGAAGGTGATCAAATTATTATAAATAATCGTATAATTATAGAAGATAGTTATACGAGGTTGATTGGTAATAAAAATTTTTCCCCTGATAATTGCTATGATTTTATCGAACCAAGAAGAAAAAAATCTAAAATATCGGAATGGATAGTTGAATTATAAATAGTTACGCAGATTATTTAAAAAAATTAAAAACGGTGCATTATGACTCGGCTTTGGCGTGCCAGGTAAAGATGTTGCTCAAGCATTAGGCTTAGTTATCACTGAAGAATATGAGTTGGTGACACTAGACGGCTTAGTGGTTAGTTTTAAACAACAACAGCATATAATAATCAGACTTTATTTAATCACGCCGAAGAATATTTAAAAAAATCTGGCAAAAAATCTAAGCTTAAGTCAGTAATAAAAATTTCTGATGATATTAAACTTGCCCGTGTTATAGGACCACAAATGAGCTTGCAAGAAAAAAAATTGTTAGCTCAAGAACTTGCAAAGAAAATGGGATTTAGAAAAACGAACTATTATGTTAAAAAACAGTCGATATATCAAAAGGGTAATAAATTTATAACTATAGATAGAACTGATCATAATGGTGGTTTTTGGAAGATGGCGGATTCTGTTGATGATTTAAGACCCAATTAGGTGCTTATGACCAAAATCTGAATAAAATTGGAGATTAAATATGTTTACTTGGCGCATAACTAAGTATAATCCTGAAAATCGAAATTCGAGAGGGGTTTATTTACTGGATGAATGGACGGCCTATTCGGACATAGGTAAAATTATTGCTGGCAAATCGCTTAGTTATGCAGAGTATTTAGCGGTTGAAAATGCTTATGTTAACGTTATTAGTTTATTCATGGCATGCAATCAATTAAGAGAGTTATCAGTTAGCACATTGGAGAAAAAATTGGATTTGACTGACGATCCCAACTTAGATCTGGCTATGGCAAATCTTTTTAAGCGTATAAAAAAGGGTCTGAAGCTTAACAGAGTAGAAGTTGAGGTTGTCTCTCGTTTAGTATTGAGAGAAGAATTATGGTGCATTATAGAATCAGTGGATACTATGCGGGTGCGTTTTGATTGGGATTATTACATGTATATCGGCAGTGCTAATAAGGGCGAAGATACTATCTATAAAATTCAACAAAGCGGTCTTTTTGTAGAGGCATGCGATCCAGAATATCTTGAATAATGGACCTGTTAATAAATTAAATTTGGTGATTCAGTTGTGACAGCTCATCTAAAATTAGCTGGTTAAATAAATTTGGTACACCAGCTATAAATTCTAACACGTAATAGATTTGAACATAATTTTAGCAGTAAAATTTGACAAATATGCCGTGCAGATTAACTTTTCTATATAGCATGTAAGCTAGTACAGACGATTAACCAAATTTTGCGCACGAGTCGAAGACAGCCATGGATAGCTCAAATTCCAAAACAAATTCTTTAAGAGTTAAGTTATTACAATTATTACCAATGTTATTATTACTAGCTGTGCTAAATACAGCTAATATCTTATATACTAAACCAGAGCTTAGCGATACTGGTAATATTGGTAATAATTTAAGTAATTTAAAAAATAGTTCAGGCGCAGATAATTTACATGTAGATACTAGTTTTCTAGAAGATAGTTCGCCTGATTCGGCACTTATTAAAGCGGCTAAAGCCACTGAACATCAAAAAGAAATTTTTGGTTGCCGTTGGGAAGATAATGAGTTTGAAGTGGCGCTTAAAAATCGAGTGGAAATTTTTTATAGTAAAAATTGTGAATTATTTAGTGGTAGTCCATTAGACCAAGTATTGTGGGCACAGGGGATTTGGGATCTTAAAACTAAAGCAAAAATTGGTAAAATGGTTGAGTCATATATTGTGTTGCGTAATAAAAGTCGATGGGGTAGTCCAGACTCAATTGCTAAAACTTCTAGTACGCCTATTAGACTAGCGGATGCAACTTTTGGTGATCATAGTCATTACTTAAGTAAGCAAATTTTTTGGTTACGTGAAGGTTGGGTTGATATTAATCTTAATAACACTATTGGCGTTGATACTTGCGGGATACAGCATTTTAAGACGGGCCTGTTTCCGTTTGAATTGGGACGCGGTATTGTGCTTGGGCCTGCTTATGCAGTATCTGCAGGGCTATTAGGTTTCTATGCTGATAGCACTATTGATCAAAATGCGCCCGGGTTTTTATTATATGGGGATTTAGTTAAAAATAGAGTTTCATATGATATGTATTTAGGGATTTTACGTAACTGGACTGATAATTTTGGCCGTGTAAATGAAAAAATTTATTTAAGTGAGGCTGATCCGGAATGGAACGGCTCACGTGGTT
The DNA here is from genome assembly GCA_947486885.1 of bacterium. Lineage (GTDB taxonomy): Bacteria > Babelota > Babeliae > Babelales > JABDEC01 > CANKVQ01. Next base: position 13,660 of record CANKVQ010000001.1, on the reverse strand, counting down.
TTGGGCATGTGAATTTTGTATATGCTATGCGTTTAAGATTATATCCCATGAGTACTAAGTGTGGCTGTGATAGTAATTTAGTGATTGAGCCATATTTTTTATATAATCGCAACCCAGAAGTGGCCATCGAATTTCCAGCTGATAGTGCAAGTAATTTAATTACACCTGGTTTAATGATCGATTATGAAGGTAAAAAATTTGAATTCGGTTGTGAGTTTGCAGCTAATTTTGGACATCAGACAGTTTATGGTTGGGATAGTAACCAGATTGAAATTAAAGCAGATAGTAGCGGCACTTTGGTTGAGCAATATAATAAAGTTTATAGTGACAGTGACTTAACCACGAATGCTTTAGTTAGTAGTGCCAATAAAGCTATCGTAAAAAAATCGCTTAATAGTGCAGAATTAAATGGCCAAGAGATTGGCAACAGCGGGTTATATAATGGAGATACACGCTTTAATCCAAAGTATCGAAATATCTATAAAGGTTTTATGTTTGTTGCAGATGCCAGCTGGTTGTTTTCTAAAGCACTTAAGCTATCTGGTACAATTGGTTGGGCAACTGGCGATGAAAACCCTAATCGTGATCTAAGCGGGTTTGGTGACAGCAATATGGATGGTGATTATAGTGGATTTATCGGGCTACAAGAAGTTTATTCTGGTAAGCGTGTGATTTCTCTATTTGTAATTGGACCTAATGCTGTATTGCGACCATTATCATCAGGTACCACTCAAAATAATTTACCATCCAAAGTGACAGGTTTTAATAATATTTTATATTGTGGTACGGCTTTAAACTTTGATAAAAATTTCTGTACTAAAGCAGTTAATTGGAATTTAGGCTTATTAAGTTACTGGCAAGATTATGCCACCAAAAAGTTTAGTATCCCGTTAAAACGTTCGATTGATGAGCCAGCAAGTAAGCATCTGGGTGTAGAGTTTAATGCGACGCTGACTATGCAATTTGTTAAAAATCTTAAAGGATTCTTAGTTAGCGGGGTATTTTTACCTGGTGCTCACTATCAAGATATTAAAGGTAAGGCGCTAAGCAAAGATGACTTGGCGGCATTGGATCAATTAAATGCTGATGGTTTTAGTCTTTCTAAAACACCACTTTTAGGAACTAAGACAGCATTTGTTTTAAACTGGGGTATCGAATATGCCTTCTAAACGAACAGCTGTTTGTGGAGCAATAAATAGTGCATTATTAAACCAATCGGTAGTAGTAACTGGTTGGGTACATCGTCGACGTGATCATGGTGGTTTAATTTTTATTGATTTACGTGATCGTAGTGGAATTGTGCAATTGGTATTTAATCCTGACTTTGATCAAGAGGCGCATAAATTAGCGCAAGATCTGCGCTCTGAGTTTGTGATTTTAGCTAGCGGTATAGTAGCTGCGCGTTCGGCAGAGACTGTTAATAAAAGTATGGCTACTGGTGAAATTGAAATTCAAATTAAAGATTTAAAAATTTTAAATAAGTGCAAAAATTTACCATTTGCTTTAGATGATGCACATAAAGTAGATGAAGAGTTACGCCTAAAATATCGATATTTAGATTTGCGCAGACCAGAAGTATTAGAAAAGTTTTTATTTCGCAATAAAGTCTTATTTGCAATGCGTGAGTATATGCATAATAGTGGTTTTTGCGAAGTTGAGACACCGATCTTAACTAAAAATACGCCAGAAGGAGCGCGTGAATTTCTAGTGCCATCACGCGTACATTGGGGCAAGTTTTATGCGTTACCACAATCACCACAGCTGTACAAACAATTACTAATGGCTGGTGGTTTAGAGCGCTATTATCAGGTGGCACGTTGCTTTAGAGATGAAGATTTACGGGCTGATCGGCAACCAGAGTTTACACAACTTGATATCGAAATGTCATTTATTGATGAAGAAGATATTATGGGCGTAATTGAAGGTTTGGTAAAAGCAATTTTTGAAGCTGCTTTTAAACAAAAGTTAAGTACACCATTTCCAAGAATGACTTATGATCAAGCTTTTTCGCAATATGGTTCTGATAAGCCAGATTTGCGATTCGATCTAAAAATTTATGAACTTTCTAAAATTTTTGTTGAAACTGAGATAAAATTTTTGCAAGCTGCACTAAGCTTGCCAGATGGTAAAATTGGAGCTATCTGTGTGCCAGATTACCAATTTAGTCGTTCAGAATTAGATCAAATGGTGAATCAAGCAATCGAGATGGGTGCTGGTGGATTACTTTGGATTAGGTTTGATGAAAATGGTTTGCCGGAGTCTCCAGTAGCTAAATTTTTAGCTAATAATTTTTTAGCTCAAATCCAAGCTGTTATCCCAGAAGCTACTAAAAACTCGACACTGTTTTTATTAGCAGGCGACTATCAAGATATGTGGACCTATTTAGGACGTTTACGAAATATACTTGGCAAAAAGTTAAACTTAATTAGTCCCGATGAGTTTAATTTCTCATGGGTGACACAGTTTCCGTTATTTGAATTTGATCGTGATACTAAAACTTGGAATTCAGTACACCATCCATTTACTTCGCCTGAGTTAGGATGGGAATCTAAAGAGCTCAAAGATATTAAAGCCCGCGCTTATGACTTAGTTTTGAATGGCGTGGAGCTTGGTGGTGGTTCAATTAGGATTTATGATGCAGATATGCAAGCACGTGTATTTGAATTATTAGGCGTAGATCCTGTTACTATGCAACGCAAGTTTGGGTTCTTACTTGAAGCCCTGCGTTTAGGGTTTCCGCCATTGGGGGGAATTGCTTTGGGGATCGATCGCTTTGTCATGTTATTAACTAAGTCACAATCGATTCGTGATGTAATTGCTTTTCCTAAAACTGCGCGCGGTTATGACCCACTAATGGATTCACCAACTGAGGCTGATCCAGGTCGCTTAGATGAGTGCGGAATTAAGATTATGGAACGTACTGAAGAATAATCTTTAATTTAGATTTAATTTTATAAAAAAGACTCGCAAAATTTTTATTTTTGCGAGTCTTTTTTGTTATATTTATAACTAGTTAAAATTAGTTATGTAGCATTAATCTTTATTTCTTTAGCACAAGTATGTTTAGCTAGTATATCTATTAACTGTTAACCCTAAAACTATATAAAATAAAATTATAAGTGTATTTAAAAATATAAACCAGAGAGTAATTAAATGAAAATTGTGAATTTAGTTGGAAGAGAAGTTCTAGATGTTAATGGTTGGCCAACCATTGCATGTGATATTACGCTTGATAATGGGATTGTGGTTAGTTCAGTTGCGCCAACTAATATACAACGTGGTCCATACGAAGCAGTTGAATTGCGTGATGGCGGTACTCGTTCATTAGGTCTTGGGGTACAAAAATCTATTGAAATTATGCATGATAAAATTTTTCCAATGGTGATGGGCTGTGCGCCAGATGGGGTGCATACCGACTTAAAACTAATTGAGTTAGATGGAACCAGCAATAAAGCTAATTTTGGTGCCAACACGATGTTAGCTGTTAGTCAGGCAATGTTTAGAGCCCAGGCAGTAGCTGAAAATATGCAATTATTTGAATTAATAGCTTTAGTTTGTGATCATACACAGGTAACTTTACCGATACCTATGATTACTTTAATTGAAGGTTTTAGTCGAGCAATAGAATTAGATCAGACTGTAACAACTAACAGTATAGCTAACAATATAACGACTTTTTGCGAATATTTAGCAGTTCCGTATGGAGCTAAAAGTGTGCGTATGGCAATTGAGCGTTCTATTATGTTAGGGTGTAAATTAAGTGATATTTTAAAGTCTGCAGTGTCAGACAAGATATTTTTTGGTGCCGAAGGTGGCTTGCGCACATTTTTTAAATCGAGCACAGAACCATTAGACTGTTTGATGTTAGCACTTAAGCAGTTTTCATTAGCAAATGATCCATTATTTGCTTTAAGTTTAAATGTGGCAGCTAGTAGTTTTTATGATCGCAAATCTGGTATATATCAGCTTGGAGGACAATCATATACCAACGATAAGTTAATTGAATTCTATGCTCAAATTTGCCAAAACTATCCAATTTATGCTATTGAAGATGGCATGGCTGTTAGCGATGCAGCTGGTTGGCAATTATTAAATACAGCTATGGGGCAACAGATTCATATTGTTTCAGATGAATTATTAGCTACTGATCCAGAACGGATTGCCTATGCCACCGAACAACAAATGATTGGTGCCGTAGTAATCAAGCCGGCTCAGATTGGCACCGTGACGGAGGCTATTCAGGCCATTAAATTATGTCAAGATCAAGACTTGATGACTATAGTATCCCATTATAGCAATGAAACCATAGATACATTTATGGTCGATTTAGGTGTTGGGACCAATGCTACCCATTTGAAAATGGGCGGACTACACGGTGGAAACCAGATCTCTAAATATAATCGATTACTGGAAATTGAGGATTTTTTAATTAATTTACAGTAATAATCCAAATTCTAGTTCAAGTTTTTGTTAGCACTAAAAGGGGGCATTTGTCATGTCACCGGACAACTTTATTTAAAAATCTTGATATCTTACTGCAGTTTAAATTATCCTGATAATAACTACTAATAGATTGTTATGGGGGGGTATATGAACTCAAAAAAACTGAAATTTTATCTTAATAGTTTAATTTTAGGTTTATTTTGTTTTAACAGTCTGTCTGAAGCGCATTGTTCCTGGCATTATCAGTGTGTAAAAGCTAAAAATGGCATATGCGATAGCAGCAAAGACACCCAAGGTTTCAAGTTAATTGTACCATCTTTTTGTGGTGAACGTGACCCTGATGGTACAATTGTAAAATATTGCTGCCTAGATCTTTCCCAAGAAGTAGTTTAGCCCAAGAAGTAGTTTAGTGCCCAGCGTCATGCACAAATTTATTAATTGATTTAAGGCTGGTTGGCCCCACCTTAGAAAATAAAAATCTAGTGACTGGATCTTTAATATTATCGAAGACTAAACCACTTTCAATGGTTTCTTTAGCAGCTTGGCCTAAGCGATTGCCGGTATATTCATCAATCCCGTTTTTATGGGGGTAAATTAACTTAGGTGAAATAAATACGATTAAAGTCCGTTTTTTATTATTTTGGCTGCGATTTTTAAATAAATTTCCAACAATTGGTATCTTAGACAAGATTGGCACTTCGCTTTGATCATCTGTATCATCACGCCTACTTACACCACCAATCACTAAGACATCATTGTGTTTAACGTTGGCATTAGTTGTAATCTCGCGTGTATCAATAACATTTCCAAGTTGCTTGATATTTTTATCAAAGTCATCGACAGATACCTTAATACCCAGATTAATATTTGAACCATCGGCACTGATATTTGGCATGATTGTAGCTTTTAAGAAAGCCCGATATTTTTCATTTTTAATAATAAAAGTGCCATTTTGAGCGACGGCATTACCTCTGACCAAGCGATTATCTTCGAGTGATACAATCGCTTGCTTGTGATTTTGGGTAACTATAAATGGTTGTGATAAAATTTGAAAAGATGAAACTTTATTTAAAATATCTAGAATATAAGCGATGCCATTGCCATCATTAAAAGACATGACTGAAGCCCCAGCTTTAATAGCTGTAACTAACTTTGCTTGAATTACATTTGCTTGATCATCTACGATATTGTAAACACCGGTTAGTAAATCTGCATCTAGGGCACGACTTGGATCAATATATGGGGCTGGTGGTGGATTAAGATTTAATGGATTGGGTGGAGTAATATAATTTAAGATTGGTGGTGCAATTTGAGCAGATTGCCAGGATAATTCGGGTGGCGTGCCAGTGGCATGCAGTCCGCGAATTTGAGCACCAATTACTTGCAAATCTTCTAGTCGTATATCGGCAATAATCACATCAAGCGCTACTTGTAATTGTGGTTTATCCATTTCATCGATAATTTTCTCCAGAACTTGCCAGTCACTGGTGTAAGCTGAGATAATTAAATTATTACTAAAACTATATGATTCTTGAAACTCTGCTGATGGTGTTTCTTCTTTGCCTAAGTTTTCCTTTTTAGTTTGCGGTTCACTAACCGATTCTTCGGATAACACAATTACATCTTTAAAACTATCTATTGGAGTGCTGGAATTAGTTGTTTGATTTGCTTGTTGCGCTTGTTGATTACGTTTGCCGCGGACTAAATTTTGTAACACTGGTGCAAAATGTTTAGCGTTAAGATATTGCAATGTTTTAACATGAATAATTGAGCGACCAGAATCGACCGATTGATCTAGATTATTGATAATTAAATCTTTTAATTTGCGAACTGCGGCAGCGTCACCCATTAGTACCAAAGAGTTGGTGCGATCAACTGAGATAGCGCGTACATTTTGTAAATATTTAGCACCTGATTTTTTGCTGCTAACAGGACGGTAACCATAAGTTTGTTTGTCGTCAGTTTGCTCTTTAAGCAATTCTTCAATTATTTTTTCAATGCGATAAGAATCAGTATGATTTAAAGCTAAAATTGCCACGGTTTCTTTGAAGCCAGAATTATCTAAATGCTGTACTATCTCGATTGCTTGACGTAGGCAATTGGCGCGATTAGCTAAAATTAAACTATTGGTTGCCAGATCAAATTGAATATTTACTTCTTGGCTATTAGTTGTGTTATTTGCAGCTGGAGTATATGGGTTAGCATTATAACCGCCATAGGCAGATTTATCGGTTGCTGGCAAACTATTAGGTAAAATTGAACTTAAGATTCCACTAAGTTCTGCTTGTGCTTCTTGATCGTTAGCTAGATTAATATTTTTGAAATAATAAATATATCTAATAGGCTCGTCAGTATTGGGTAATTTTTTATAATCAGTATCAATGTAAAGTTTTAAATTTTCACTTACAAATTTGCGATTTTTAATAATTTTATAAAAGTTTTCACTAGGCACTAAACTATAACCGGCAATTTCTAGAAAATTTAAAGCTAAATTCCAAGCACTATTAATACTTAATTTTTTATTGTGTGTATAAGTAATCTTGGTTTTAATATTATCGGGCGCTTGTGGAAACAAGATATTGTTTTTTTTATCTGCACTAGTTTTGATTGCTGCCAGTTTACTAATAATGTCGACCAGGTCTTCATTTTCATAGTCAAAAAGAATTAACTCTTTAGCTTTAGTTTTTTTACCAACGCTAGGAGTATGGGCAGCATTAATTGTAAGCGTGCAACTTATTATTATCACAAATATATTAATAATTTTACGACTGAGCATATTGGTTCTCTGGTTTTAGTCTAGTCCAGGTTAATTTCGGTATTATTTTTAAGTGTAGCAATTGTTAGCAATAAACTAACAGTTGGCGGTGTACCTGGGTTAGATTCTAACTCTAAATTTTTAATATACACGCGTTTATTTTTTTCTAGCTCTTCTAAAAGTTGTGTTACTTGCCACATATTTAGATCATCTAGTTTAATTTCTAATATTAACTCTGAGTAACCCTTGCTTTTCAGTAGGACCGGATCAACTGAAGTTAGGCGCGGCTTTTCTTGTAATTTATTGCTCAAACCAAGTTGTTCTATAATTGATTCAAAATAATGCATAATTAAAAAGTTCTTATCTTGCTTAATTAATTCGTCTACTTTATTTTGTTGCTCACGAATTTTGAGTTCTTCACTAAGCAATTCTTGGACTTTGCTACGATATTTAGTATTCAAAGTTTTAATGTTTTTTATGATAATTTCAGTACGATAGTTATAATAAAAAATCAAACTGCCGCATAATCCCGAAAAAACACTAATATAAATTAAAATATAATTTCTAAACATAGCACTATTTTGCGTAGCTAAGAAATTTTCGATCCGGGCAAGTAAGCGATTAATCATGATACTTGCTCCCCATTTTTAAGATTTAAAACGATCTCAAAGTTAATGTCTTGAGGTACCTTAGGTAGCTCAAAAAGTCTGGACTCTTTTAGTTCAAAAGTAAGTTGAGTCAACGCCTTATAGTCTTGTACGTGGCCATGCAATGTCATTTGTGTGTCAGCAATAGTTAAAGATTCTAATTTTAAGCCCAGCTCCTCTGGTCTGATAATTTTACTTAGTTCTTGTAAATATTCTAAAAGTGAAACACGGGTTTGACGTGAAAAAGCAAACCAGATTTTAGATTCATGCTCGATCTTACCTTCGGAACTTCTAATAGCCAGTGGTAAAGTTTTTTTCTCTTTAGCGTCTAAATTAAAAGTTTTACTAAGCGCATTTAGGGTTTCTGATTCAGCTTTTTGGAATTTATTACTTAAATTAGTGATTTCCCAAAAAATATGGGTACTTAGAGCAGCTAAGATTATTAAGCTAAAAATTAGACCAACTGCAATTTGATTTTTTAAAAGACCACTACCGGTGCGTGCATATTCTAAATTGCTATGATCTTGCACAGTACTATTATAAGCACCGGCGATTGGACCATAATCCATTGAATTTAATTCTAAAGAAGTCTTGAAGATTTTGTTGCCTAATAACTTTGATAGTTCCAAGTTATAACATCTAATGTTAAAATTTTGGCTAATTATCTCTGATAACCCTGTAATCGTTTGTTCACTTTGTAACAATACAACTTGCTTAAACTCGAATTTATAATCAGGATGTTGTGATTTTAGATTAACTGCAAAAGATTCTAGCGTGGCTGAAATTAAATTAAAAAATTCACTCAAGACCGCTTTTAGTTGCACTGCATGTTCTTCGTCGACAGACTGTTGAATAGCTTGTGATAAATTAATGTGTTTAATGACTTCGAGTGCTTCTGGATAGGTAAGTTTTGCGCGCAGTGCAAATTGACGTACTAATTGTGCAAAGCCACGTGGAATAATGCGTGATAATTGTAGTTTATTGTGCGCTAAATAAATGACAGTCGTGGTACTATCACTTAGGTTTAAAAAAATTTGGTTAGCATTAACTTGATTATAGTCTGGAATTTTTTGATATAGGGCATAATTATCGAACAATTCAACTGTGAATTGATCGACGCCCTTAATACCAGCTTTTTTAAATAGATCTTGGTAATACTCTAAATCTTTTTTTTGTACGATTGCAGCTAATACTTGTGAACTTTTTTTAACTTGATTTTGATTAGTAATAATAAAACTAACTACGGCCTTATCGATAGCAAATGGTAAGTTAGCTTCGACTTCAAATTTGAGCACTTGACTTATTTTTTGGGCATCTAAAAATGGCAACTCTAATTCTTTAAAAATGGTGTGTGTACTAGGAACTGTAAGTGTAATCAAATTGAATTTATTTTTTTTGATAATTTTTTTAATGGCGGCCGAAACTAGTTGTTCATAGGTTAAACCAGAATCAAATTCTAGTTCTTCGCGATAAATTTCTTGCATGGTAATAGTTTTGCCAGATGCAATAATCTGACAAGCTGCAACATGATTACGATTAAGCGAGAAGCTTAAAATTTTTTGTGAGATTAAATAATAATTATTAATAGCATCGGGGATAAATAAATTTTTAACCATTAAGTGAACCCTCGCCTTCGTTTTCTACGCTATCTAAAAGCGCAGATCGACGTTTAGGTGGAACTGTAGCAGCAACTTGAGCGAGCTGCGCAGTTGGGGCACCAATTTTTTCAGAACAGACGGCGCTAGGTGCATGTTTATCTACCAATTTTTGAATCTCTTTTGCATCTTCATTGCGATAATCTTTAAAAAACCATTTTACAATTGGGTCACGGCTCTTGGCGCGTTGACCTGCTTCACCTAAGGCCTGTTGTAAATCTTCAGATTTATTCATAGTGTAGGAACAAGTTTGACCTGAGTCATTATTAATAATACGTGGCGTGATAAAAACCAAGAGTGTATCACGATCATAAATAGAAGTTCGATTTCTAAATAAGTTACCAATAATTGGGATTTTACTCAGTATTGGTACATTAGTTTCAGTTGTGGATGTCGTACGTTTAACTAAGCCGCCTAGTGCTAATACTTCTCCATCAGCGACATTGGTACATGTTTGAATTAGTTTTATGGTAGTGTCGCCCGCATTGGCATTGCTAGTGTCATCAATAGGGACCGAAAAATCTTCAATCTTAACTGTAATTTCTAAATTGATGATACCGTTAGGGTTAATTTGTGGAATAATATCTAAATTTAAATTGGCTGACATAGATTGTAATTCTGACTCTGAGCCACCAGCACCAACGACAGTACCAGCTTGTACACGACGTGTTTGACCAACTGAAACGCGGGCTGGATATTTATTGGTGGCAATTACAAATGGCGAAGCAACTACATTAGTGGTGACAAATTTGCTTAGTATGCCAATTAAGGCCCAAGCACTATTTTTACCAATCGATACCAAAGTTGAACCAGCAGACGTTAATGGATTTTGGGCTAACGTTAACAGGTTGCCAATTAAACTGCCAGTAAGCGGGTTAGTTACAACTTGACCACCTTGGCCCGGATCATTACGCCAACCACTGGTAGCAGCATTAACTTGGCGATTTTGAGCACTATTTATCTGGGCCCATAAACCCTTAGTGTCTTCAGTTTTTAAAATAACTATAATCGCTTCGATGGCTACCTGAGGTTGCTTACGATCTAATTGTTTAATCACTTCTAAAACTAATTTATAATCTTCTGGTTCACCACGAATGACTAAATTATTGCCTTGTCCTTCAGGTTCAAAGTGCAAATTGCCAAATAAGCGATCTTGGCCATGCAAGCGTGCCTGGCCTAAACCTAAAATTTGACCAGCAGGGCTATTACCGGTTGGAGCAGCACCAAATTGAGTGACTTGATTTAATAAATCAGCCATTTGTTTAGCAGGAGTATGATTCAATGGAACTACCCAAAAATTAGTTCTTCGCCGTTCAGTATCAGTGTCGAACTCTTGTATAATTTGTTCAACTGTGGCAATTGCAGTCCGGGGTCCTAAGATCAACAAAGTATTAGAGCGTGCTTCTACAATCACATGCGCTTCTTTTAGTGAAGAGCTTAACTTATCGTTTTTTAAGAACGGACTAGGGTAAGCCGGATAACCAGTGTTAGCAGCTTTGTTACCTGCTAGTTTTTTAATTAAATCAGCTATCTCGGTGGCGTCAGCTTTTTTAAGCTTAATAATCGAAAGCATTTCGGGTGTGGTAGCCTGATCTAATTCACGAACGACATCCATTAAAGATTTAATATTATAGGTTGTATCAGTAAAAATTAACGCGCGTAAATTTGCGAAACTGTTAATTTTAGCTGACTTGCTTTTAATTTTATCTAACACTTCTAGCATTTGGGCTGGCGAGCTATTTTTTAAAAAATAAATATACCTAATTATGCCGCTCTCAGTAATTTGATTTGCATCTACGTTAATAAATACTGGAACTACCTCTTGCATAGCTGTACCTAGCGCCGTAATTCGATAAATTGGTTCACTAACACCTGTTATACGCACGCGGGCATAGCCAGCTATTTTTAAAAATTGGTCAGTTAGGTGCCATAATTCTTGCTTGGTTAATGGTTGATTGGTGGCAAAAGAAATTTTGCTATTTTCTAGGCCATTTTTATTAGTATTGTTTTTATTAGTATTACTTGCACCTATAGTTTGATCATCTGAAGCGCCAGTATCATTAAGCTCATGCGTATTATTGGGCTCGATAGTTTTGGGTTTAACGTCTTTGGTGTTAGCAGTATTAGTAGGTTTAATATCTTCATCAAACACAAAACTAACTTTGAAAATAGCGGCTACTTTTTTAAGAAAATTTAATAAGCTGGCATTTTCAAAATTCAAAGATATGTCAGCAATAAATGGTGTATTCTGATCTAAGTCTAATTCTGAGGTTAATTCAGGTCCTGAATTACTTTTAGCTGTTGGTAGGGTAGGGGTTAACTCAGTGTCGAGACCAACTAATGCTTCAGCAGATACTGGTGTGTTAGAATTAGTAGTTGCTAAGTTGTCAGCTTTAATACTAAGCGTAAGTAATAGTAAAAATTTTAAACTATTTTTAAACATGGGTGCCTCCACCTGACTTTAATGTGCTTGAGTTTAACATATGTTGGCGGTCATGCTGCTGCATTTTTTGAAGTGTGTCGGTGTACTTAGCTGGGGCTGATTTTTCTGATGAAGCAACTTGAATTTCACGTTTTAGATCATTGATTTTTAAGTCTTTTGGATGATCTGGCAAAACAAATTCAGCTTCTGAAATTTCTGCTTTGTGGCGTGTAGTACTTGGCGCTGGAATTAAACGATCACGCAAATTAGTAATCAGCTCTTCATCGTTAGCGATATTATAGTTCAATTTAATAACTTGATTATGTCGCAAAATTTCGACCACAATATTACTAATATTTTCTGGATCACTTGAATTATAATTAGTTAATTTTTGATAGATTTCAAATCTATCTTGAGTACTCTTAGTTGGTATATTTGCAATCGATAAAATAATGTCACCAACTTCAAATCCTAGAGCATTACCCAGGCTCTTATAACCAGTTTGTCCGATACGACACCCTAAATTTTCACCATCTTGAAATGCAGTAGTTAGATCTAGTAACTCGATTAAATTACCCAAATTTTTAACATGCTCAGTAAACTGCTCAAGATCAATCGTAATTTGGTGATAACCAGTAGCACGAATAAATTTATCCCAACTGGTATCAGTTTTCTCCATATCGCTTTTAGCTTCACGTTGGTATAAATATAAAGTTTCTTGTTGGCCATTATTTCTGATCAGTTCAACTTTGTGTTTAGTGATATTAATTATTTGAGCGTCTTGCACGCGATCACCAATATGATAATTAATTTCTTCTTTAGTAACTTGATCTAAAATAATTGCAATGTTTTCCAAGTTGTTACCAAAAGTCATGATCCCAGTTAGCACAATTGGTAGTGGTTCCAAGAATTGAGCCGTAAATGGTACAGGTGCTTCTGGTTGGCTTAATTCTGGGGCCAACGGGAAATTATCAGATTCAACTGAAAACTCTTCTTCTAATTCAGAAGGTTGTGATTTGGTGCCAAAAAGATCATTAAGATAAATTGAACTGTAATCATGCTCAGTAATATTATCAGCTTGAGAGTGCTGAAAAACTACTGGGGTAATTGATTTAATGGCTGGCGTTTTGACTGGCATAAATAAAATGAAATATGTGGAAGCCAAAAGCTCTAACAGTAAGATACTGTTTACAATCCAAAAGGGCTGCCGCATGCACACATTCCTTTGTTTTAGCTGATTCTGGAACAATACTCTGATGGATCTACTTTTTTGTCAAGCCAACCAACTATATTATGCCAGATTTTTTCATGGTGTGACAATTTGTTCTAATAAATCTGCAATAATATGATCGGTTGAAATTTGATTTGCTTGGGCTTCATAGCTGCGAGCAATTCTATGTCGCAAACAAGCTGGTGCAACTGCTTTAACATCATCCGGAATGACAAATTGGCGTTGGTGCATAAGAGCATAAGCTTTAGCGCTATGATAAATAGCCAAACTAGCGCGTGGTGAGGCGCCAAGTGCTAAGTTGCCGGACATAGTTAGTTTAAATTTAGCGGGGTTACGCGTAGCTTGTACAATTTTTACGATATATTCAATAATTTTTTCATCGACATAAACTTGGTCTACTAATTCTTGTAATACTGTTAACTCTAATTTAGAAGTAGTAATGTTAGTATGAATTTTTTGTTGCGAGCGCATAATAATTTGTTTTTCAGTTTCACTGGTGGGATAAGG